>NZ_JAWOSW010000020.1:0-86201 GCF_033338535.1 Vibrio sp. Vb2131 | reverse complement strand
ATGAGTAGTTTTACAGGCAAAGCCGAAACGGATGATAACCACCTACTGAAGTAGGTGGTTTAGGGCTGAAAACAAAAAAGCCACTTAGATTAAGTGGCTTTTCTATATGCAATCAGAGAGTTAAGGTTTGAGAGCTCGCTCTCCTCGCGCAATGCCAACGACACCACTACGAGCAACTTCGACAACTTCGGTCACTTCGGATATCGCTTGAATGAAGGCATCTAGCTTTTCACTCGTACCCGCAAGTTGTACGGTGTATTGGGAAGCCGTGACATCCACGATCTGGCCACGAAAGATGTCTGCCGTCCGCTTCACTTCTGCTCGCGCAAAACCACTGGCTTTCACTTTCACCATCATCAGTTCACGCTCAATGTGCTCATACTCGGTGACTTCTTGCACTTTCAGCACATCGATCAATTTGTGTAACTGCTTCTGAATTTGTTCCAACTGCATCTCATCAGATGTCGTGGTAATGTTCATTCGCGACAGGGTTTCATCATCAGTCGGTGATACCGTCAAAGATTCAATGTTGTAACCACGTTGAGAGAACAAACCAACAACACGAGACAACGCACCCGGTTGGTTTTCCAATAGCAATGAAATAATGTGTCTCATATTAAGTTCTCTCCGTTTTGCTTAGCCACATTTTATCCATACCCTCACCTTTGATTTGCATCGGGTATACGTGTTCGGTTTCGTCTACGTTGATGTCCACAAACACCAGACGATCTTTCATATCCAACGCTTTTTGTAGCCCTTCTTCGAGCTGATCAGGCGTTTCGATACGAATACCGACGTGACCATAAGCTTCTGCAATCGCTGCAAAGTCAGGAACAGAACTCATGTAAGAATTAGAGTGACGGCCTTGATAAATAATGTCTTGCCACTGTTTTACCATGCCTAAGAATCGGTTGTTCAGGTTGATGATCTTCACTGGAATGTCGTATTGCATGGCTGTCGACAATTCTTGAATATTCATCTGAATACTGCCGTCACCAGTCACAACCACGACCTCTTCTTGTGGCATGGCAAACTTCACGCCCATGCCAGCCGGAAGACCAAATCCCATGGTGCCAAGACCACCAGAGTTTATCCAACGGCGCGGCTTATTGAATGGGTAGTACAGCGCCGCAAACATCTGATGCTGGCCCACATCAGACGCCACATATGCGTCGCCATTAGTTAGCTTGTGCAGCGTTTCAATTACTTGCTGTGGCTTGATTCGTTCTGGAGACGTTTCATAAGACAAGCAGTTGCGGTCACGCCATACTTGAATGTCATCCCACCATGCAGTGATAGCATCTTGATCATTTCCACTACCTTGCTCTGCAAGCAGCCCGAGCATGGTTGTCAGCACTTTTTCCGCAGAACCTACGATCGGCAAATCCACTTTCACGTTTTTCGAGATCGATGACGGATCGATATCAATATGCATCACTTTTGCGTTTGGGCAGTACTTTTCAAGGTTGTTGGTTGTACGGTCATCAAAACGCACACCGATACCAAAAATAAGATCCGCTTCATGCATTGCCATATTAGCTTCGTAAGTGCCGTGCATACCCAACATGCCCAGTGAGTTTTTATGTGTACCCGGGAATGCCCCCAAGCCCATCAAAGTACTCACAACGGGTAGGTTCAGTTTGTCGGAAAGCTCTAAAATATGTTCATGAGCGCCAGAAATCACCGCACCACCACCGATATAAAGCACTGGTTTTTTCGCTTCTAATAGCGATTTAAGCGCTTTTTTAATCTGGCCTTTATGGCCCGAAGTTGTTGGCTTGTAAGAACGCATTGAAAGCGTTTCTGGATATTGATAAGGCAGTTTGATTTGCGGGTTCATCACATCTTTTGGCAAATCAATCACAACTGGACCAGGTCGACCTGTAGTCGCGATATAAAACGCTTTTTTGATTGTTTCAGGAATATCTTCCGCTTTTTTTACTAAAAAGCTGTGTTTGACCACTGGGCGGGAGACACCGACGATGTCACACTCTTGGAAAGCATCATTACCAATTAGGCTATTCGGTACGTTACCCGAGATAACGATCATTGGGATAGAGTCCATATACGCTGTTGCAATACCCGTAATGGTATTGGTCGCGCCCGGCCCCGAGCACACAAGTACGACACCCGGTTTACCGGTAGCTCGAGCGTAACCATCTGCCATATGAGTGGCGGCTTGCTCATGCCTTACAAGTACGTGTTTGATTTGATCGGTTTTGGCATGCAGTGCATCGTAGATATCCAAAACAGAGCCACCTGGGTAGCCAAAGATCTGCTCTACGTGCTCTTCTATCAGAGATTGAACCACCATCTCTGCGCCTGACAACATTGCTGTCATAATTGCTCTCCTTAGCCAGTTTCCTCACCGTAAGGTCAACGGATTGGTCTGGTTTTACATAGTCTAGGTCTTATTCGTAGCCTAATCGAAATACTTCCACGTTTTCGGCTATGTCTTGCGTTCGTCATAACATCCCGCAAGGTTACCCAACAAATGTAACGTTTTATTATCAATGGGTCTAATGAGAGATTGGTCTACTTTTTAAACAAGATACTAGTAATTAGAATGTTAGTAGGAATAGCAGCCACACATCTCCTATTTCACAGTACAACCTAAAAAGTTAACGCTCAAAAAAAGAACATTATTTCATAAGCTTTTAGCTACAGGGTGCGAAATAGCGTTATTTGACGAGCAGAACAGAAAAAATCAATACAAACAAAAATCCCCAGCAATGCGCGATCACATCACTGGGGATTTTTTCATCAATATAAAATCTAAGTCAGCTTAAGTTACTTTTTATCCGACTTTTCCTTATACATTTCTTCAATTTCATCTTGGTATTTGTCATTGATGACTTTACGACGAAGTTTTTGAGTTGGCGTTAACTCACCATCATCCATAGAGAAAGCTCTTGGTAACAATTTAAACTTCTTCACTTGTTCAAACTTTGCCAACTCTTTTTGAAGATCGTTTACACGCTTCTCAAGCATTTCGACCACCTGGTGGTGCTTAATCAACTCAACGCGATCGTGATATTTGATATTCAGCTCTTTCGCGTACTCTTCTAGCGAGTCATAACAAGGCACGATAAGCGCAGAAACAAACTTACGAGTATCCGCAATGACTGCGATTTGCTCGATGAAGTGGTCTTTACCAATCGCACCTTCAATCATTTGTGGAGCGATGTATTTACCACCTGAAGTTTTCATCAACTCTTTGATACGATCGGTGATGAACAAGTTGCCATTTTCATCAATGTAACCAGCGTCGCCCGTTTTTAGGAAACCGTGCTCATCAAAGGTCTTTTCCGTCTCTTCTGGCATTTTGTAATAGCCACGCATCACCATTGGACCACGAACCAGAATCTCGTTGTTTTCGCCGATCTTAACCTGTGCGCCAGGCATCGACATACCAATAGAGTCGGGGTTAAAACATTTATCATCCCAACACGATACTGTCGCCGTGGTTTCAGTCATGCCGTAGCCCAACTTAACGTTGATACCAATCGCATGGAAGAATCGACCGATGGTTTCATCCAACTTTGCACCGCCACAAGGCATAAAGTTGATTTGCCCGCCAAGTAGCGCACGCAGTTTGCTCAGAACCAACTTATCCGCCAAAGCGTATGACTTACGCAGCAAGAGCGATGGCTGACGTTTTTCTTGATGACAAGCGGCCATTTTTGCGCCCATGTTGACTGCCCAAGTAAACATGATCTTACGATGAATCGGCGCGCGAGACACTTTCTCATGAATCGCAGAGAAGATCTTCTCATAGAAACGCGGTACGGCACACATCACGGTAGGTCGCACCTGGCTCAGTGCATCACGTACTTGCATGGTGTCTTGCAAATAGCAGTTGGTCGCCCCTTTGTACAATACATAAAAGGTCCAAGCGCGCTCAAATACGTGCGACAACGGAAGGAAACATAATGACACGTCACTTTTAGAAAGGCTCAAGCGCTGATCGTGCCCTTCCAATTGCGCCGCAATGTTTGCGTAGTCCAACATAACACCTTTTGGCTGGCCTGTTGTACCCGAGGTGTAGATCAGCGTGAGTAGATCATCTTCTTTTGCCTGTTCTAAACGTGCGTCCAATTCAACTTGATATGTAGTGTCGCCTTTGGCAACAAATGCTTGCCAAGAGATAACGAAATCATGATCGCCAAGTTCTATATCATCAGACATCGCAACAATGAGCTCTAACTGTTCGCACTGGTCAAAAATGCTCACTGCTGCATCAAATTGAGGCTGTTCACCAACAAACAGAACTTTGACGTCTGCATTGTTAATGATGTACGCCGACTGGGCGGCAGTATTGGTTGGGTAAATAGGTACTGTCACGCTGCGTAATTGCAGTGCTGCGATATCAGCGATCGTCCATTGCGGCATGTTGTTCGAGAAAATGCCGATCTTATCTTGGACTCCTAATCCCTGAGCCAAAAGTGCAAGTGATAAAGCATCAACTTGCTGACCAAATTGCGTCCACGTAATACCTTGCCACTCCTCACCCACTTTATGCTTGAGTGCAACGCGTGTACCACCGTTCGCAATTTGTTCACGAATACGTTTAACGATATGAAAATCTAACTTGGCCATTCTTTTACTTACCTTTTGGCTTACAGGCGTAAGCTAATTGAGCGAACAAGTGTACTCACGGCTTGCTAAAACGCAACTGACCAGTATCAAACTTATCACTAATAAGAGACAACTATCACTTATACGTCGCGAACGTACCTCAAATTGCTGAATGATTACTCTATTTAACTTACTGTTTCGATTGTTGATTACGAAAACAAAAAGCCCCGAGAGACAAAAATCGCTCGGGGACCAATGAATTGTAAAAATTGATGATTACCAATATGGTCTAATCGAGAAGACCAAACGTCATCTTATTTTGCGGCAACGACTTCACCACAAGTGATCATCAGTTGATCGCGTAGCCAAATGTGGCCTTTATCTTTTTCACTTGATTCATGCCAGCTTAAGAAGCCGCTGATTTCTTTGTTTGCAAATGGGAAATCAAGAATTTGCAGTTGATCGCTGTTTACCGCATTTTCCGCCATCCAACGTGGTGCAATAGTCACAAGCTCAGATTGACCCACCACGTATAGTAGGTTGCTTAAACTAGAACCTTCATACGCCGCTTGGCAATCCAGTTCACGGTACGCTTGCTCTGAGAAACTACGTTGGCCATGCACTTTCGATAACTTCGCATGCTTTTCGTTAAGCAGTTGCTCAGCCGTCACACCACCTTGAATGCGTGGGTGGGTTTTTGATGCGATAACCACTAATTCATCTTTGAAGATTTCAGTACTTGAGAAACCTTGCTCATCAAAACGAGCGTAGTCGATCACGAAATCAATTTCTTGGTAGCGCATACGCTCAGACAACAAACGGTCAAATTCTGCATCTAGGTGAAGCTGAACGTTTGGTGCTTGTTGATTCACTTTTGCCATGATCTTCGGAGCAAAACGCATGTCACAAGGGCTGCAAATCGCAAGCTTGAATAAGCGAGTCGAAGATTCTGGTTGGAATACAGAGCTAGGAAGTTCATTGCGAATCAGCTGTAGTGCTTGGCGAATAGGGCCAAACAGTTGACGAGCTCGTTGCGTAGGCTGAATACCACGGCCTTGGCGCATGAATAGCTCGTCGTTAAACATCACTTTTAAGCGTGCCACGGCGTTACTTACTGCCGGTTGAGACATGCCTAGGTTATGTGCTGCACGAGTAATATTTTGCTCTTGCATTACAGCATCAAATACAGTCAGTAGGTTTAAATCTACACCACGCAAAGTGCTTTCCATACGGTAGCTAGCAATTGCGCTCATCGCGTCTTTCTTCTCTAACATTGAGTGCGCCTCTTTTGTAATCGTCAACTTTGTTCATTAAATTCATAACGAATAGAATCCCATCTCGCACAAAAGACGGCGGCTGGATTCGAATCATTTTACGAATAGATAACCTAACTTTTTATTATATTTATCGTCCGGATACTTCCGGCTCGAACTGTACTATCAACTAATCGATTGCGGTTTCGCAACTAGATTGATATTTAATCAGTAAATTTTAGCCAATTAGGTATTTATTTGTTAAATAACAAAGACTTGATAAAAACATAAAAAACTATAAAACACGTAAAAATGCATTCTTTGAGGACGTATTTAGCAAATTGATAGGACAGGTGGTTAACACAATCATGCATTTAGCTCAGTTATCGGTTGGGATAAGAACAACATATGATGACTATATCTCTGATTGAATTTCGCACTTATTAGTCAAATTATCAGCAAATACACACTGAATAGAAATGAGAGAGGAAGAATAAAAATGCAGCCTTCCAAATAGAAAGGCTGCAACAAAATCGTGTCAAAAATGGAAGGAACAATGTACTGAACAACGTACTTAAATGTTCGACACGTAACTTGGAAAATCAACCTGCTCCCACAGCTGTCTGGATAACTCTGCTTTTGAATCCCATGCACCTTGCAATACCCAATGAACAATAGCCTGAGCAACATCTGGGTATTTCACACTTTCGGCTTGTTGCTCCTTCAGCCACTGGCGTACTGCGGGAATGTCTAAGCTCTCCATCGACATCGCAAGCCCTAAGTCTTCTAAGGTCGCAACATTGCTCTGCTGCTCGAATTGACCCGCGAGTGGCTTTAGTAACAATTTTTTCCCCAAAGACAAGGCTTCTGAAGGAAGCTCAAACCCACCATTAGCAATGACACCACTACAGCGATGCAAATGATGCTGGAAGTTGCTGTGGCATAAAGGGCGCAGTTCTATGTTTTCTACCAGCTCACATTCGATCACATCCGGGTGATAACAGATAAACGCTTGTTGATTAAAGTGGAACAATAAGTCTGAGATATCTTCAATCGATTCGAACGGTAGATACACCAACACGAAGTCGTCGTTTTCTGCTTGGCTATCGACGGTATGCACTATCGGTGGTAACAAAGGTTGATCAAAATGATGCCAATGCAAACCAAGGTGATGTTGAGAAGGCGCAAAGTATTCAATGACGGATTTATCTAACCAACTTGCTCCCTTTAGTGGCACCGGATAACGGAAAGCATTTTGGTGGCTGATACCAATAGAAGGCTTATTTTGTTGTCTCGCTGCCCACGCAGTCACAGGTTCGAAATCATTAATGATAAGATCGTAGGACGACAGATCGAGTTGCTTAACTTCTTTGAAAAACTGCACCAAATTGTTATTCAATGCTGTTTTCGCGTAGTTTACAGAGCCTTTTTCGGTAATAAAGGTGAAGCCTCGGCGAGTCTGGTAATCGCCAAATGCTTCCATTGAAAAGTATTTTTCCGGCGCTCGCCCAGAAAACAAAAAGTCGACCTCAACATCGTGCTCTTTAAACGCATGACTCATCGCCCTTGCGCGTGCAATATGTCCGTTTCCTGTCCCTTGAACACCGTACAAGATTTTCATCAATTAGCCTCCCAACATCGCAATCGCTAATCCACCACAAAGACTGCCAAGCAGTGCACCAATGATGACATCAGTAAAAAAGTGCACACCCAATAAGATTCGCGCGGTTCCGATTAAACTTGCCCAAAAGAATGCAGCAACGCCTAGGCTCGGATAGAAATGATCAATCAGCGTCGCCATGACAAACGCAGCGGCAGTGTGTCCTGAAGGAAGACTATAGCGATCAGAGGGAGTAATAAAAGCAGGAAGGAGTGCACTAAACTCTTCAGGGCGACGACGCTTAAAACTATTTTTCAGCGTCCAATAAATTGGTAGCTCGATAGCAAAAGCAAGTAAACCCGCCAGTAAAAACCAGACTCCTTGCTCCTTATCTAAATACCAAGCTAATAAACCCAACACCAAGTAAAGATGCCCGTCACCACTGTGGGAGACTCCTTTGCTGATATTGGCGACTTGTTGATTAAAACGGTGCTTAAGACAAACACTAGAGAGCGCTAAATCAAACTTAGCAATGGTTGCAATTGGCTGTGTAATTGTCTCTATGGTTCGCATGTGACCTTTCCTTACTTTGACAACGCCTTTGTGTGAAAAGTAGGAGGTTTAGGTGACAACAGCATGACGGGAGTTTGGACAATTAATGACAAAGGCCAAATTAAAGTGTGCCCAACAATTTATCTATTGGGCATAACCATAAAAATAGAACATTAAGAAGGGTTTGATAGTTGCGGTTGAGGGGTGTCTATATACCAGACTTTTCTCTTCTTGCGGCAGGCGCGCAAAGAGCCCGTCGTCATGTCGCCATCTTTTGTAAGCTCATAGCTCAGTGAGCGGCAAGTATAGTTTCCCGACAGTTCATGTTCTATACTCGTTTGCTCCGTTTTACTCGAGTTAGGCTCTAGTAAAGGGTTAGGCTGTGTAGATAAAATGTCACGATTTATCACATTGCTGCGCGCATAATCCTTATGGACATAACCTTTTATCACTCCTTTCTGTTCAACGAGAAACCAAGGTTGATCAACTACTTTTGCTAGCACATTAAAGACTTCCCCTTTCGATAATACGCCAAGCTTTTCCCCTTCAAGACTCGGTTTGGAGCGTAGGTTTAATGTGGTCTTAGAGCGGTAAGAAACATCCATAAACTCTACTGGGTTTGAAGTATCGACACCTTCAGTGGTTGGTCGGAAAACTTCCGCTTGCTGTTTCTCACTAGGTTGAACGCGGATCTTCCACCAAGAATACGTTTCCGGATCTTTACCTTTAAACTTATTTCGGCTGTCAGACTCAAGGGCAACAAGCATCTGATTCAAGAACGATTCGCGTCCCTCATAACTCAAAAATCGATCCATTTGATCATTGATAACCATGACGCTCTGCGAGTGATCATTCATAACAACGGGGGAAGCCACTTCCACATAGGTCTGCGATTGAAACAGCTGACAACCCGACAAGCTGACCAGAGTAAATACTATGGCTGAACGTCCAAATTGTTTTGTTAACCTCATTCTTTCCCTAACCCTTATTTCTTTTACCTAGTGCAACTGCACTACTATAAATGGTCATTCAAAACTTTTGCCAAACAATTCGGACCTTTGTGTGACAAGTCGCAATCCCGATGCTTGTTTTGGTAATGAAACGTCGCAAACTTGATGAGAACTTACTTCTTCTAGCACGTTTCTATCGCATCATGTCGTTTCACTTAGTGCATCATTTTTTTCAAGCAAACGAAAAGACTCATCCGATATGAATAAAAAATCGACTTTAGGGTTGACGCGCTTCATGGAGTGCGGTACTAATTTGTTAACTTAATTATGTGGAAAGCTTAACAACTATGTCAGCTCATTTTTCTATCCTGCTTAGCCTCCTCCTGATCGTGACCAGTTCGCGCGGGTAGGCTGTGGAAGAAAAATAACCACACCAATTTCTAAGAACCCGCATGAGAATGCGGGTTTTTTTATATCTAAATACTGGAAGTAAACGATTCACTTGCGCGAAAGTGCAGAAATCAGGAAGGAAGCAAACATGAACGATCAGGTCATTATATTCGACACCACATTGCGTGATGGCGAGCAAGCGTTGTCAGCAAGCTTGACGGTTAAAGAAAAACTGCAGATTGCCTATGCGCTGGAAAGACTCGGCGTTGATGTTATCGAAGCTGGCTTCCCAATCTCTTCACCAGGTGATTTCGAGTCTGTACAAACCATCGCAAAAAACATAAAAAACAGTCGAGTTTGTGCCCTTTCGCGTGCCGTTGCGAAAGACATCGATGCTGCCGCTGAAGCATTAAAAGTGGCTGACCAATTCCGTATTCACACGTTTTTAGCCACTTCCACCATTCACGTAGAAGACAAATTACGCCGCAGCTACGACGATGTACTAGAAATGGCAGTCAACGCCGTTAAACATGCACGTAACTACACTGATGATGTCGAGTTTTCTTGTGAAGATGCTGGTCGTACTCCAATCGACAACCTATGTCGCATGGTAGAAGCCGCCATCAATGCAGGTGCGAGTACAATCAACATTCCAGATACCGTTGGCTACACCGTACCAAGTGAGTTTGGTGGGATTATTGAAACCCTATTTAACCGCGTTCCGAACATTGATAAAGCGATCATCTCCGTTCACTGTCACGACGATTTGGGGATGTCAGTTGCCAACTCTATTGCCGCCGTTCAAGCTGGCGCACGTCAGATAGAAGGCACGATCAATGGCATTGGAGAGCGAGCGGGTAACTGTGCACTTGAAGAGATCGCAATGATCATCAAGACTCGTCAAGAGTTTTTGGGCGTTCACACTGGCATTAAGCATGATGAAATTCACCGCACCAGTAAGTTGGTTAGCCAGCTATGCAATATGCCTATTCAAAGCAACAAAGCAATTGTGGGTGCAAATGCGTTTAGCCACTCTTCAGGCATCCATCAAGATGGCATGTTGAAGAATAAGAATACCTACGAAATCATGACCCCTGAGTCTATTGGCCTAAAAAACCAAGCTCTGAACCTAACCAGCCGCAGCGGTCGCGCTGCCGTGAAGAGCCATATGGACACCATGGGTTACAACGAAGACGAGTACAACCTAGACGCACTGTATGCGGATTTCTTGAAACTTGCTGACCGCAAAGGCCAAGTGTTCGATTACGACCTAGAAGCCCTAATGCACTTCTCGAACTTGCGTGAAGAAGATGACTTCTACAAATTGAGCTACCTAAGCGTGCAGTCTGGCAGCGTAATGGCTACCACCAGCATCAAAATGCAATGCGGTGATGAAGAAATGTGTGAAGCAGCGGTCGGTAATGGCCCAGTTGATGCGCTATACCAATGTATCTACCGCGTGACAGGCTACGACATCGTTCTGGATAAATTCGACCTAACCGCGAAAGGTGAAGGTGAAGATGGTTTGGGTCAAGCAGACATCATTGCCAACTACAAAGGTCGCAAATACCACGGTACGGGTGTTTCCACCGACATCGTTGAGGCTTCCGGCCAAGCATTATTGCACGTTATTAACAGCATTCATCGTGCAGATAAAATCGAAGAAATGAAGCAGAAAAAGATTGCGACTGTGTAATAACAACCGGGCTACACGGCTCAGGAAAGAACACGCTCGTTGAAATAATTAAGCTCAAAATTAGAAAACTTAAAGGATTAACATGACAGACAAATCGTACAAAATTGCCGTCCTACCCGGTGACGGCATTGGCCCGGAAGTAATGGCGCAGGCACATAAAGTATTGGATGCAATCGAAAAGAAACATGGTATTGCGTTTGAGCGTGACGAGCATGATGTCGGTGGTATCGCGATCGACAACCACGGTTGCCCACTTCCAGAGAGCACAATAAAAGCATGTGAAGAGTCTGATGCAGTCCTATTCGGCTCGGTTGGCGGCCCTAAGTGGGAGCACTTACCACCAAACGACCAACCTGAACGCGGTGCCCTACTGCCACTACGCAAACACTTCCAACTGTTCTGTAACTTACGTCCAGCGCAAATTCACTCAGGTCTTGAAGCTTTCTCACCGCTACGTGCAGACATCTCGGGTCGCGGCTTTGACATCGTGGTAGTCCGTGAACTGACGGGTGGTATCTACTTCGGCCAACCGAAAGGTCGTGAAGGTGAAGGCGCAACAGAAAAAGCATTTGATACTGAGGTGTACCACCGCTTTGAGATCGAACGTATTGCAAAAATCGCTTTTGAGTCTGCTCGTCTACGTCGCAAGAAAGTGTGCTCTATCGACAAAGCGAACGTTCTACAAAGCTCTATCTTATGGCGTGAAGTAGTCGAAGAAATCGCAAAAGACTACCCAGATGTCGAGTTGTCACACATGTACATTGATAACGCGACTATGCAGCTTATCAAAGACCCTGCTCAGTTCGACGTAATGCTGTGTTCAAACATCTTCGGCGACATCATTTCTGATGAATGCGCGATGATCACAGGCTCTATGGGTATGTTGCCATCAGCAAGTCTAAACGAAAGCAAATTCGGTCTGTACGAGCCAGCAGGCGGCAGTGCACCAGATATCGCAGGTAAGAACATCGCTAACCCTGTGGCACAAATCCTATCTGCTGCACTGATGCTGCGTTATAGCCTAGGTGAGGAAACAGCGGCACAAGACATCGAAACGGCAGTTTCAAAAGCACTATCAGCGGGTGAGCTAACGGGTGACCTTGCTGGTGACAACCCTGCACTTTCGACGTCTGAGATGGGCGATAAGATCGCTGAGTACATCTTAAACTCTTAATACAAAACAGATTCATAATAAATACTAAATCCTCTATCCACCAATGACTTACCTCTAAGTCATTGGTGCTAAAACAAAGCAACAAGGATAACGAGGAAAGGAAGCAAACAATGGGCAAAACATTATACGAAAAAGTCTACGACGCACACGTTGCCGTCGCAGCAGAAGGGGAAAACCCAATCTTGTACATCGACCGTCACTTGGTACACGAAGTGACGTCTCCGCAAGCATTTGACGGCTTGCGTGAAAAAGGTCGTAAAGTGCGTCAGGTCAGCAAAACTTTTGCCACCATGGACCACAACGTTTCGACAACCACCAAAGACATCAACGCATCGGGTGAGATGGCTCGTATCCAGATGGAAACGCTATCGAAAAACTGTGAAGAGTTTGGCGTTACGCTTTACGACATCAACCATAAATACCAAGGTATTGTGCATGTTATGGGCCCAGAGCTTGGTATTACCCTACCGGGCATGACCATTGTTTGTGGTGACTCGCACACGGCTACACACGGTGCATTCGGCTCTCTCGCTTTTGGTATTGGTACATCAGAAGTTGAGCACGTATTAGCAACTCAAACGCTAAAACAAGCGCGCGCCAAAACGATGAAGATCGAAGTAAAAAGCAAAGTGGCTCCGGGTATCACGGCGAAAGATATCGTGCTAGCAATCATCGGTGAAACTACAGCAGCTGGCGGTACAGGCTACGTGGTTGAATTCTGTGGTGAAGCGATCACTGACCTTTCAATGGAAGGCCGCATGACCGTATGTAACATGGCGATAGAGCTAGGTGCGAAAGCCGGTTTGATTGCGCCAGATGAAACCACGTTCGAATACATCAAAGGCCGTAAATTCTCACCTCAAGGTGCCGACTTTGATGCAGCAGTAGAATACTGGAAGACATTAAAAACTGACGATGATGCTCAGTTTGATGCAGTCGTGACGCTAAACGCAGCAGACATTAAACCACAAGTCACTTGGGGTACTAACCCAGGCCAAGTGATCGCGGTAGATCAACCTATCCCAGCACCAGAAAGCTTTGCCGACCCAGTAGAAAAGGCATCGGCAGAAAAAGCATTGGCTTACATGGGCCTAGAGGCAGGCAAGTCATTGTCTGATTACAACGTCGATAAAGTCTTCGTTGGTTCTTGTACTAACTCACGTATCGAAGACATGCGCGCAGCCGCTGAAGTAGCGAAAGGTCGCAAAGTCGCGCCTCACGTTCAAGCGCTGATCGTTCCTGGCTCTGAGCAAGTAAAAGCGCAAGCAGAAGCGGAAGGCTTGGACGTTATCTTTAAAGAAGCGGGCTTTGAGTGGCGCCTACCAGGTTGCTCGATGTGTCTAGCAATGAACAATGACCGTTTGGGCCCACATGAACGTTGTGCGTCTACTTCAAACCGTAACTTTGAAGGCCGCCAAGGTCGTGATGGCCGTACCCACCTAGTGAGCCCTGCGATGGCAGCGGCAGCAGCAATTGCTGGTCACTTTGTAGATATTCGTGAACTAGACTAAGGAGCAAACCAATGTCAGGCTTTAAACAACACACAGGCTTAGTTGTTCCTCTAGATGCAGCGAACGTTGATACTGATGCCATCATTCCAAAGCAGTTCCTACAAAAGGTCTCCCGCCTAGGGTTTGGTAAGCACCTATTCCATGACTGGCGCTTCCTAGACGATGCTGGCGAACAGCCAAATCCAGAGTTCGTGATGAACGCACCTCGCTACCAAGGCGCGTCTATCTTGCTGGCTCGTGAAAACTTCGGCTGTGGCTCATCTCGTGAGCACGCACCGTGGGCACTAGCGGATTACGGCATCAAAGCGATGATCGCACCAAGCTTTGCCGATATTTTTTACGGCAACTCGATCAACAACCAAATGGTGCCAGTTCGTTTGACTGAACAAGAAGTGGATGAAATCTTCCAGTTTGTTGAGGCAAATGAAGGTGCAGAAGTCGAGGTCGACCTAGAAGCGAATGTCGTTCGTGCCAACGGCAAAGAATATGGTTTTGAAATCGATTCGTTCCGTCGTCATTGCTTGCTAAACGGTTTGGACAACATTGGCCTAACCCTTCAACACGAAGATAAGATTGCTGAGTACGAAGCGAATATTCCAAGCTTCTTGCGTTAAGACGCGTTAGTAAATACACAAATCAAGGGCTGGCAATTGTCGGCCCTTGATTTGTTTTGGGTGACTGATCTCATATCGCTTTGCTTACAGAATACCGAACGCCTCTGTTGAAATTCGTCATCCTGAACAGCGACGAAGGAGCGTGATTCAGGATCGACTACCAGAGCGCACTGTACAGATTCATACTGTCTTTACTCAAGAGTTTGTGGGTATTAGATTCCTGATATCGCTTATGCTCCTCGGAATGACAGCGAATAAAGGCCACTGATTACTGAAAGAAAACAAGCACTAAACTGGTCTACACTATCAACAATATCTCATTCAAAGGTATCTCTATGAAGCGTCTGTTATTGCTGTTGTGTGCTCTGGTTTCTTTCTCGACATTGTCCGCGCCTAAATCCGACTTATGGCCATATTGGAAACAATCGAATCAAGCCAACCAAACCCAAATTTCTCATCAAGAATGGCAACAACTGCTCAATACTTATTTAGTTGAACAAGGCGAGAATACCTTGTTTCGTTATAGCCAAGTCTCCTCTGTCGATAAAACTAAGCTGAAACAATACATCCAGCGTTTGGCAAAACTAGACCCTCTACAATACAACCAAGCAGAGCAATATGCCTATTGGGTAAACCTTTACAACGCCATCACGGTAGATCTTATTTTGGATAACTATCCAGTCGAATCAATCACCAAGCTAGGTGGTTTATTTAGCTTTGGTCCTTGGGGAGACGATGTGGTCGTGGTCAATGGGAAGGATCTAACTTTAAACGATATTGAACATCGAATTTTGCGTCCAATTTGGAATGACCCAAGAACGCATTACGCGGTTAACTGTGCCAGCCTAGGATGCCCTAATCTGCAATCTCAAGCATTCACTGCTGGCAACACGCAAGCTCTACTGGATAGTGCCGCCAAAACATTTATCAACAGCAGCAAAGGCGTATCTATCCAAGGTAACACGGCACAGCTGTCTTCTATTTATGATTGGTTTGCAACGGACTTTGGTGGAGAAAAACAAATCTTCAAACACATCGCAAAGTACGCACCGCAATACAAAAACTTCTCTGGCAAAGTGAAATACGAATACGATTGGGACTTGAATCAAGCCAACTAAACTGGGGGATGTGAGGTCAATTAGCATTAGGGACATAATAGGCCAAAAGCTAAAGACACCGGCAACTCAAAGACTAAGACATGAAAAAAAAGGGCACTGAGTGCCCTTTTTTACATCCAAATGTTTGATAGAAAACGTCCGACTACTTAAAGCCTTTAACCTTCTTAATAAGATCGTAAGCGTTTTGAATCTCTTGAGATTTCTCTTTCGCGACGTTCATCATCTCTGGTGGTAAACCTTTAGCCATCAATTTGTCCGGGTGATGCTCGTTCATCAGTTTACGATAAGTACGCTTAACGGTTTTACTGTCTGCATCTGAAGACACATCCAGAATTTTGTACGCGTCGGCCAACTGATCCGCTTGTGAAGCTTGTTGCCAGCTACCACCTGAAGATTGGCCTTGATGCTGACCATGAAAACCGCCCTGGCTTTGGAAACGAAATGCGGCTTCTTGCATTTGCAAACGACGCTCTAATTGCTCAGAAGAGAAACCCAAACCACGTGCAATCTTGTGTAGTACATTTCGTTCACTCGGGTGGATCGAGCCATCTGCAAAGGCCGCCGAGATTTGCAGCTCTAAGAAAAATTGCAACAAGTCAAAGCGACCAGCTGTCGAAATTTTCACACGAACAAGAACATCTTCTAACGGAAAGTCGCTGTCTTTACCTTCACGAAACGCGTCTTGCGCTGCGCGACGCTGTTCGCCATGCAAATTCATGCGGTCCATCATGGCTGAAGCCAGTTGGATTTCCTCTTTGGTGACTTGGCCTTTCGCTTTTGCCACATGTCCCATTACCGCAAACGCCGCTTTAAAAAACTCTTCTTGGCGCTGAGCTTGACTTGGCCCTTTTCCAAAGCCGCCAGTAGAGAACCCGGCTTGACTCAAGCGACGTGCTTTATCGAATTGATGGCCAATAAATAAGCCAAAGAGTAAACCTAGCGGCCCGCCAAGTAACAAGCCAAAAAAGGCACCCAGAATTTTGCCAAAAATATGCATTATGTGTTCTCTATCAATGAATTTTTATCGACGACGGCGGTCTTATAGTGCCGGATGCAACGATTTCCTTTATGATAATGGAATTAGTTTTATTTCGGCTAGGCCATTTCGCCTGCTTATCTTTGCAGCTATTTTGTCGTCATTATGCCACAGTGAATCAATACGCTGGGATAAATGCGACTATAGTTGATTCATTTGGCTATTACGCTAGGGTACAACAAGCCCTATAGCCATCGAGTAGTAGTGACACAGGAAAGTTCAATTCAATGCAACATTTCTCCCGCACATTTTTAGCGGCCTCTATCAGCACCGCCTTGTTTGTACCCACCACTCAAGCTGAAGCGAATATCCATGATAGTGTGCAGGAAATGCCCGCCACAGATCAATGTTTGGTCGATACAAGTGGCGAGGAGGACGCTCTTAATACCCCAGTAGTGGTAGAAGCTGACACCCTGCAAGCCATCAATGGTGACAAAGCTCAGTACTCAGGTAATGTACAAGTCACCCAAGGCCAGAAGAAAATTACCGCAGATAGCGTAACGCTGCACCAACAAGACAACGTCGTGGTTGCCGAAGGCAACGTGACTTTCAATGACGGCCAAGTCAAAGCTCGATCTGATCGTGTTACTAACGACATTAATCAAGATACGTTTTCACTTGAGAACACCGATTATCAGTTCCTTTGCCAACAAGGCCGAGGCACTGCAGCCTATATCGCTCGCACAGGTCAGTCGGTTTATGAACTCGAAGACGGCTCTATCACATCGTGCCCTCAAGGCGATAATTCATGGCGATTGGTTGCGTCAGGCATCGATGTTGACCAAGATGAAGAGACAGCGACGCTGCACCATCCTCGATTTGAAGTGTTAGATGTGCCTGTTTTCTATGTGCCGTATCTAACCATGCCAATTGGAGATACGCGCAAAACGGGTTTCCTCTTCCCTTCTTTATCGTATGGTTCTAGTGATGGTATGGAAGTCGAGGTGCCATTCTATTGGAACATCGCGCCTCAATATGACATGACACTCACCACGCTCTATATGCAGCAACGTGGTACAAAACTCGATACTGATTTCCGCTACCTAACAGATGGTTGGGGAAATGGGGAAATCAAAGGCGAATACCTCAATAGTGATCGCAAATATCAGGACGAGTCTCGTTGGGGCTACCAAGTTAAACACGACGGTATCATCAATAAACAGTGGATAGTCAAAGTCGATTACTCAAAAGTGAGTGATATTGATTACTTCCTCGATCTCGACTCCGACATTGGTAACCGTGAAGATGGTCAACTGGTTCAAGAAGGACAAGTACAATATCGTTCTGACTTCTGGGATGCCTCGTTAACCGTTCGTGACTTCCAAATCTTATTGAAAGAAGAGAACCGCCCTTATCGCCTGCTTCCTCAGTTAGACTTGAACTACTACACGCCGTTGTGGGGAGACTACCTTAACTTTGACGTGAAGAGCCAAGTGAGCCGCTTCGATACCAGCGATGCTGCGCGACCAAATGCGACCCGTGTTCACATTGAACCAGGGCTTACATTACCACTCTCAAACTCATGGGCAACGTGGACAACAGAAGCGCGTGTGCTCTCTACGTATTACTCTCAAGACTTAACGGGTTTGACAGATGTAAACTTGCAAAACCAGTTGGATGATGAAGTTTCTCGTGTTATTCCTGAGTTCCGTACGCATGCGCAACTTTACTTAGAGCGAGATACAAGCTGGATCAAGGGCTACACACAAACACTGGAGCCTCAGCTACAGTACTTGTACGTACCTGAAGAAGATCAAACCAACATCTACAACTACGATACCACCTTGCTACAAACCGACTACTACGGGCTATTCCGCAGTCGTAAGTACAGTGGCATTGATAAAATCGCCTCGGCGAACCAGTTAAGCTACGGTGCGAGTACTCGCTTCTTTGATGATGACTATAAAGAGCGTCTTAACGTTTCATTTGGTCAGATTTACTACTTCGATAAAAAGACCAAACTGAGCAACAGCCCAAATCTTCCGGATGAGACCACCAATTACTCATCATGGGCGATTGAAGCTGATTTCAACTACAACGATTACTTGTTCTATCACGGTGGAATTCAATACGATATTGATTTGAGCTCCATGCAGTTGGCAAACAGTACCTTGGAATACCAATTCAACGGCGGCTTTATTCAGGGTAACTATCGCTACGTTACGCGTGAATACATCGAAGATACGATCATTCTCGAAAACCTAGACACAATTACTCGTAAAGGTATTTCTCAAGCAGGTATTGTAGCGGCCTACGAGTTCAACCCGAACTGGTCTGCGAGTGGTCAATACTACTACGACCTCAATGAAAATGCGGACCTAGAATGGTTAGCGAGCCTACGTTACCAATCTGACTGTTGGTACATTGGCGTCACTTACTCAAACCAATTGCTTGGTTGGGAAGACCAAGCTATCGGCAGCACCGGGGCATCACCTGAATACGAAAATAACTTCAGCGTTAACTTCGGTATTCAAGGCTTTGCGACCAACCAGCGTGAAGACACTGCTGTCAAAGAACTGGATGGTTCTGACAACGCGATTAAGTACGGCCGCCCATTCTATCTGAACAATTAATCAAAATAGGCGTCTTAAATGAATAAGACGCCTATTCAAAAATACTGACGGAATTTTAAATGAAAATTTGGAAATCAATCTTATTCACGACCCTACTCTCTTGCGGAGCGGTTGCAGCACCAGTAGAGATCGATAAGGTTGCGGTCATCGTGAATGACGGTGTAGTTCTACAAAGCGACATCGAAACAGCGATGAAAACGCTGCAAGCCAACGCTCGTCAAAGTGGAAAGAGCTTACCTTCTACCAGCGTGTTAAAAGAACAAGTCGTTGAAAAACTTATCATTGATACGTTGCAAGGCCAAGAAGCAGACCGTATTGGTGTGCGTATTGACGACAACCGTTTAAACCAAGCGATTGCAGAGATCGCACGTAATAATGAGCAATCGGTAGAACAACTCGCTGCTTCTGTAGAAAGTGAAGGTTTAAGTTACCCAGAATTCCGCGAACAAATTCGTAAGGAAATCGCCGCATCAGAAGCTCGCAATGCACTGGTTCGTCGCCGTATTAATATCCTTCCAGCAGAGGTCGATAGCCTTGCTGAGCAACTATCACAAGAAACCAATGCGACTGTTCAATACAAAATTGGACACATTCAACTGCGCTTCTCTGACGATAAAGAAAAGTCAGCTGTAGAAGCAGAAGCTAAAGCGCTCGCGAAAAAGCTAAACGAAGGTGCAGACTTTACGGAGATGGCCTACACCTACTCAAAAGGTCCTAAAGCTTTACAAGGTGGTGACTGGGGCTGGATGCGTAAAGAAGAGATGCCAACCATCTTTGCTGATCAGATCAAGATGCAAAACAAAGGCAGCATTATTGGTCCTTTCCGTAGTGGCGTTGGTTTCCACATCCTAAAAATAGAGGATGTAAAAGGCCTAGAAACGGTTGCGGTAACGGAAGTAAATGCGCGTCATATTTTGATTAAACCAACCGTGATTCTGAGCGACGAAGGGGCGAAGAAGCAACTGAATGAATTTGTACGCCGCATCAAAGCCGGTGAAGCAACGTTCGCTCAATTGGCAACACAATACAGTCAAGATCCTGGCTCGGCAGCACAAGACGGTGAACTAGGTTATCAAACACCAGATCTTTACGTGCCAGAATTTAAGCACCAAGTAGAAACTCTGCCAGTTGGCTCAATCAGCGAACCGTTCAAAACCGTTCACGGCTGGCATATCGTTGAAGTGTTGGATCGTCGCCAAGTTGACCGCACTGACTCAGCGATGAAGAACAAAGCTTACCGTATTCTATTTAATCGTAAATTTAATGAAGAAGCGGGCGCATGGATGCAAGAGCTACGCGCAAGTGCGTTTGTTGAAATCGTGGATGACAACAATGACAACTAATACAATTCGTAGAATTGTCGTAACCGCAGGGGAACCTGCGGGTATCGGCCCAGACTTAGTGCTTGCCCTATCGAAAGAAGATTGGGCGCACCAAATTGTCGTCTGTGCCGATAAGAATATGCTGACGGAGCGAGCCAAGCAGCTTGGCATCGAAGTCCAACTGTCTGATTACAATCCAGAAGAAGCACCTAAAGCACAAAAAGCGGGCACGCTTATCGTTGACCATATCCAAATATCAGAACCTGCGGTCGCAGGCGAGCTCAATGAAGCGAATGGCCACTATGTACTAAAAACGCTAGAAAGAGCGGCTTTAGGCTGTATGAATGATGAATTTGATGCTATTGTCACCGGCCCTGTTCATAAGGGGGTGATTAATCGCGCAGGTGTTGCATTCAGTGGTCATACTGAATTTTTCGCCGAGAAGTCACAAACGCCGCTAGTCGTAATGATGCTAGCAACGGAAGGACTACGCGTGGCGCTGGTTACAACACATATTCCTTTAGCTTATGTGTCCAAAGCTGTCACCGAAGAGCGATTAGAAAAAATCATCGATATTCTTCATAAAGACCTTGTAGAAAAGTTTGCTATCGCACAACCAAACATCTACGTTTGCGGGCTTAACCCTCATGCTGGCGAAGATGGCTGCTTAGGTCGTGAAGAGATCGAAACCATCACTCCGACACTGGAAAAAATTCGACAAGAAAAAGGTATCAACCTGATCGGCCCTCTGCCGGCTGATACCATTTTCAATGAAAAATATTTAAATGATGCTGATGCTGTTTTAGGCATGTACCATGATCAAGTGTTGCCAGTATTAAAATACAAAGGCTTTGGTCGTTCAGTAAACATTACTCTTGGTCTACCTTTTATTAGAACATCGGTGGACCACGGTACTGCATTAGATCTGGCAGGGACAGGTCAAGCGGATACAGGGAGTTTCCGAACAGCGCTCACGCATGCGATAGATTTGGTAGAGAAGAAACAATGAGAAATGATGTCCATTTAGGACACAAAGCGCGTAAACGTTTTGGTCAAAACTTCCTGAACGATCCATACATTATTGATGGAATCGTATCAGCGATTAACCCAAAACCAGGTCAAAACCTGGTTGAAATCGGTCCTGGTCTTGGTGCAATCACTGAGCCAGTAGGTCGTGAAGTAGATAAGTTCACAGTTATCGAATTAGACCGCGATCTGGCGGAACGCCTACGTACTCACCCTGAACTGGCAGATAAGTTGACCATCCATGAGGGTGACGCTATGCGTTTTGACTTCACTCAACTAGTGAAGCCAAACAACAAGCTGCGCATTTTTGGTAACTTGCCATACAACATCTCTACACCATTGATGTTCCACCTTTTTGAGTTCCATAAAGACATTCAAGACATGCACTTTATGCTGCAAAAAGAAGTGGTAAACCGCTTAGCCGCCGGCCCTGGCAGCAAAGCTTACGGCCGTTTGACGGTAATGGCTCAGTACTACTGTAAAGTGGTACCAGTACTGGAAGTACCGCCAACGGCATTCGTTCCACCACCGAAAGTGGATTCTGCCGTTGTTCGTTTAGTGCCTTACGAAGAGCTGCCATGCCCGGCGAAAGATCTGCGTTTGCTCGATCGCGTTTGTCGTGAAGGCTTTAACCAACGTCGTAAAACAGTTCGTAACTGCTACAAATCGTTGTTAAGCACAGAAGTACTAGAAGAGCTAGGTGTTAATCCAAGCATGCGTCCAGAGAACCTGACGCTAGAACAATTCGTCGCAATGGCGAACTGGCTTGCGGATAACCCGCAGCACTAAGAACTCAAACAATGAGCCAAACCCTTGTAGGTTTGGCTTATTATTATTGGGATATTACGTTTCTGAGGAGTGCACATGGACGTCATTCAACCTTGCATCAAAATTCAAGTTCACACCAAATACATCGAAGAACAGTCCAACCCAGAGCTACAACGCTACGTTTTCGCTTATATCATCACCATCAAAAACCTTAGCCAACAAACCGTACAGTTAGTGAGCCGCCGCTGGCTAATCACAGACTCGAATGGCAAGCAAATGACGGTTGAAGGTGACGGAGTGGTAGGCCAGCAGCCCTTTATTCCAAGCAATGATGAATACACGTACAGTAGCGGAACCGCGTTAGAAACCCCTGTCGGCGTTATGCAAGGACACTACAAAATGCTGGATGAGAAAGGGCAAGAGTTCATCACCGAAATTGAACCATTTCGCTTGGCTGTTCCAAATGTTTTAAATTAGTAAATTGGAGATTCAGTGGCTACCTATATTGTTGGTGACATCCAAGGCTGTTTTGATGAATTGCAGCGACTACTAGAAAAAGTATCTTTCTCTGCGAAAAAAGACCAACTTTGGCTTGCTGGTGATTTGGTCGCCAGAGGGCCTAAATCACTAGAAACGTTACGCTTTGTGAAGTCACTTGGCGCAAGCGCAATCGTGGTGCTTGGTAATCACGACCTCCATCTTCTCGCTGTGGCTCACGGGATAAAAAAGGTCAAAGACAAAGATAAAACCGCACCTATTTTCACGGCCCCCGACAAAGAGGAATTACTGACATGGCTAGCTCAGCAACCTCTATTGGCCGAGCATGACGAGTTCGTGATGTGTCACGCTGGCATATCACCGCAGTGGAATCTAAAAACAGCGAGAAAGTGTGCCCGTGAAGTTGAGCGCATCATCCAAAGTGAAGAGCTGCCTTGGCTATTAAAAAACATGTACAGCAATCAACCGGATTCCTGGGATGACTCTCTACAGGGTTTGGACCGATACCGCTATATTATCAATGCTTTTACGCGGATGCGCTTTTGTTTCCCTGATGGTCGTTTGGATATGGATTGTAAATTGCCACCGCAACAAGTTTCCGGTAACGAACTTATTCCATGGTTTGATGTGCCTAAACGTATTCACTTAAATAAAGCGGTGCTCTTTGGGCACTGGGCTGCACTACAAGGCTATATGAACAACGAAGTCATCGGGCTAGATACTGGCTGCGTTTGGGGCGGAAGCCTAACCATGATCCGTTGGGAAGATAAGAAAATTTTTACTCAGGATGCGTTAAGTTAAACACTGAATAACAGTCGATAATCCATAGTAGGAAGAATACTTGTCACTTAACACCTCCTGTAGGGTCATTCCAACGAGCCTTAACGAGACTAGGAATCTAATATCCTCGCGCTGCGAATAGATAGAAATACCTTTGACAACAAGGTACTCGTATAGAGGCTCCTGAATCTCGCTCTTTCGTCGCTTTTCAGGATGACAGTAGGTTGGGATGGCCGCTCGCTGTTACACGAACGGCATTACCGTATTAACTACGCGGTGTTAATCTCGAATTACTTTTCTAACACAGTAAAGCGCATGTTGTAGGCGTTCTTCTCATCGGCTTGATACATTTCTGAGTAAGTTTCCTTAAACTCGTCTCCCCAATCTGGGAACTGAGTATCACCATCAATGGCCGCTTCAATGTGTGTTACATACAGTTTATTGGCCATAGGCAGACAAGTGGTGTAAATCGCACCACCACCAATGATCATCACTTCTTCCACATCACCTGCGACTTCCAGAGCCTGCTCAATCGATGTTACGGTAGTAACGCCTTCGATCTTTAGTGTCTCATCACGGCTAATAACAATATTCAAGCGACCTGGTAAAGGGCGACCAATAGACTCATAGGTTTTGCGTCCCATCACAACCGGTTTTCCCATGGTACAACGCTTAAACCAAGCGAAATCGGCGGGAAGATGCCAAGGCATTTGATTGTCTTTGCCAATGATGCGATTGTCGGCCATAGCGGCAATCATACTAATGATCATGTTAGGTCCTTATACAATTGGTCTGCGGCGATAGAATAACAGCCCTGGAACCGCAAGACCAACAGCTAAACCTGCAATAATAAACATGGCCTTAAGAAAGTTTTCCATACAGGTTGCGACAAGCTCGGGTGAGTAGCCAACATGATTGATTTCTACCATAGCGATCATTGCTTTGTACGCAAACACACCCGGCACCATCGGGATCAAAGCAGCCACAGTAAACACTTTTGGATGCGCGAGAAAACGGTGAGACCAGTACACACCAATCATCCCAACTAACGTCGCAGCAAAAAAGGTTGCCCACTCAATAGGAATGCCAAACTGCATCATCAAGTAGCGGCTACCATGACCAATCGCGCCACCAACAGCGCAATACACTAAAGCTCTTTGTGGTACGTTAAAAACCAATGCAAATCCTACAGCGGGAATCGCCGCAAAAAACATGTCATTCAAAAGGCCAAACATCAAATCAAATAAACTCATTAGATAGCCCACCCCCAAATTCCAGTTACACTCATCGCAGCAACGATCCCCAAACATGTCGCCAACGTTAGTAAACTAGCCATCACAAATCGAGCAATCCCCATATTAATGTGGCCTTTCAACATATCTGCGACAGAGTTAATGAGTGGGAAACCAGGTACAAGCATTAATACTGACGATGCCATTGCTACGGTAGGTAGATTACCGATTTGGTAAATTTCCGCCTGTGCTGAAATTAAGGTGGTCACAAAAGCGGTCGCAGCAAAGTTCAATAGAGGGTTGAAATGACGATGACCAATTTCTTGGCGAACGATCATGCCACCAGCTGAAGCTAAAAAGGTCATAATGAATACTCCCCAATCACCACCAGCTAGATGACTGAATGCCGCACAAGACAAGCCAATCATAAACACCACCAACCAGCGGTTATAACGCTCTGGACTGATAGCGTTCAGCTTTTTCTGCGCCATGGTTGAATCGAGCAAACCACGTTCCATCATGATACAGATTCGTTGAATTTGCGTAATAACGCGCATATTGATGCCACGATCAGCGCAGCTTCGGGTGGTGGTGATGCAATGCCCATCCATTACCGTCGTCACAACCAATGCATTAGCTGATAGTGCTACCGCAACTTCATTCACCCCACAAGCAAGGCCAATACGACGCATAATATCGCTCACAAGAGTACTTTCAGCACCATGAGCAAGTAGCATTTGTCCGGCTTGGGCGACAAGACGAGAAATCGATCGTTGAGTAGATACCGCCAACTCTCTAGGCGGTATGGTTTCTAGAGTCATAAATAAGTCTAATTCCTTTTAGGGTGTTACTCATTCATACGCGCGAGGGCCAAACTAACCCTCAAAAAAACACGACGTATCAGTTATTGTGCCGTAAATCACATCACCTAAATATGATTTAGATACAAAAAAAGCCGCAATAAATAATTGCGGCTTAATGAATTATAGGCAAACAGGCATTGTTTGACCGTTCTGATTAGTCACGAACGTAGACAACGTGACCGTCATCTTCTTCATCGTCCCAGTCATCCCAATCGTCGTCGTCATCTTCAGTGATAACGTCTTTACCCGCCATCGCATCTTTATGGTAATCATCCCACATGAAGTTAACTTTATCTTCTTCAGCCACTTCTTCCTCTTCGCGAGGTAGGTTATCCATAAAGTCAGCCAGTTTGTAACAAAGCTCTTTAGTACCGTTACGATTGATCGCCGAGATCTTAAAGTACTCGTCTTCCCAACCTAGTGCGTCTAAGATTTCTTGGATCTTCTCATTCGCTTCTTCTTCAGGCATTAGATCAACTTTGTTGAACACTAACCAGCGCGGCTTACTTGCCAGTTTTTCGCTGTATTGTTCTAGTTCATCAATGATCGTCAATGCATTTTGCACCGGATCGGACTGATCAATTGGCATAATATCGATCATGTGCAGCAACACTCGACAACGCTCTAAGTGCTTCAAGAATCGAATACCAAGGCCAGCGCCATCTGCTGCACCCTCGATCAAACCAGGGATGTCTGCAACAACAAAACTTTTCTCTGGTACGACACTTACGACACCCAAGCTTGGGATCAAAGTCGTGAATGGGTAATCAGCGACTTTCGGTTTTGCTGCTGATACTGCGCGGATAAAGGTTGATTTACCAGCATTAGGTAGACCAAGCATACCCACATCAGCAAGAAGCAATAGCTCAAGGCGAATTTCGCGTACTTCACCCTTTGTACCCAATGTTCTCTGACGAGGCGCGCGGTTTACTGAAGATTTGAAACGCGTGTTACCTAGACCGTGCCAACCGCCTTTTGCGATCATCACTTTCTTACCGTGTTCAGCAACTTCCGCCACGATTTCATTTGTGTGGATATCCACAGCGCGCGTACCCACAGGTACACGAAGAACAATGTCTTTACCACGCTTACCTGTACAGTTACCACCGCGACCGTTTTCACCACGCTCAGCTTCGTAGAAGCGCTGGAAACGGTAATCAATCAGGGTATTTAGGTTTTCATCAGCTTGGATATAAACATCACCACCGTCACCGCCATCACCGCCATCAGGGCCACCTTTAGTGATGAATTTTTCACGCCAGAAACTGACAACGCCACTACCGCCATCACCAGCCTGAACTTTTACTACCGCTTCATCTACGAACTTCATCTTTTACTCCGACTACTTCGTGCGTGGATTAAATCTTACTATGTCATCCGACAATTTTAGCAGATGACAGATCTAAGCTCCCAGATTCAAATCGCTTAGGATCTTAGCGAGAAACTTCGATATGTCGACTGCCACAAATAAAAAACCCCGCCGATTCGGCAGGGCTTTTGAATTCAGCTTAAAGCTATTAAGTAATTTGGTTAAAAACCTAATTACTCAGCTTCGATGCTTACAAACTTACGGTTCTTAGGACCTTTCACTTCGAACTTCACTTTACCTTCAGTAAGAGCGAATAGAGTGTGGTCTTTACCGATACCTACGTTGTTACCAGCGTGGAACTTAGTACCACGTTGACGAACGATGATGTTACCTGCAAGTACAGATTCACCACCGAAACGCTTAACACCTAGACGTTTGCTTTCTGAATCGCGGCCGTTACGAGTAGAACCACCAGCTTTTTTGTGTGCCATTGTTAAACTCTCCTAATAGATTAAGCGTTGATACCAGTGATCTTCACTTCAGTGAACCACTGACGGTGACCCTGTTGCTTACGAGAGTGCTTACGACGACGGAACTTAACGATTTTAACTTTATCGCCACGACCGTGTTGTACAACTTCAGCAACAATTTTGCCGCCCTCTACAAGAGGAGCACCAACTTTGATGTCTTCGCCGTTAGCAACAAGAAGAACTTTATCAAATTCTACAGTTGCACCAGTTTCAACGTCTAATTTCTCTAAACGAAGAGTTTGACCTTCGCTTACACGGTGTTGTTTACCACCAGATTGGAAAACAGCGTACATATTTTACTCCGCTTTTTCCGCACAGCCTTTCTTGAGGGTGTGCGCTAAACTAATCATCAATAGGGCGCAGATTCTACAGAATAGATGCTCCTATGACAAGCCATATTTTGAAAAAATTGGCGAAAAGCTAATCGCCAAAGAAAAGTGCGGCAATCATGCCCTTTAGTAATGTATTAATCAACGTTTTTTAGTGTATTATTCGACAATTATATAAATCGAATAAGCCTTGCAGGGTCTAACTTCAGCCGGATATACGATGGATTTTAAAACTATCCAAGCGCTTACTGCCGATGACATGGCAAAAGTGAATGAAACAATTCAAGCCCAACTTAATTCTGATGTCTCTTTAATCAACCAGCTCGGTTTTTATATCGTGAGTGGTGGAGGCAAACGTCTAAGACCGCTTTTAGCGATACTGTCAGCCCGCGCACTTGGTTACCAAGGCAATGGTCATACAATGGCAGCTGCGTTTATTGAGTTCATCCATACAGCGACTTTGCTGCATGATGACGTGGTAGATGAATCAGACATGCGCCGTGGTAAAGCCACTGCGAATGCAGCATTTGGCAATGCGGCTAGCGTATTAGTTGGGGACTTTATCTATACACGCTCATTTCAGATGATGACAGAACTAGGATCCATGAAGATCCTTAAACTAATGAGCAATGCCGTAAACGTGATCGCCGAAGGTGAAGTACAGCAGTTGATGAACTGTAACGACCCTGACACGACAGAAGAAAGCTACATGCAAGTCATCTACTCTAAGACTGCGCGCTTATTTGAATCCGCAACTCAAATCGGTGCAATCTTAAATGATGCTCCTGAGCATGTTGAAATCGCAATGCAAAATTACGGTAAGTATCTAGGCACTGCGTTTCAGCTCATTGATGACGTCATGGATTACACTTCTGATGGCGAAGACATGGGTAAAAATGTGGGTGATGACTTGGCCGAAGGCAAGCCAACTTTACCTCTACTCCATGCTATGCGTAATACCACACCAGAAAACGCCATCATGATTCGTGAAGCGATTGAGAAAGCGAATGGAATGGAGCGCTTAGAAGAAATTCTTGCGGTCATGAAAGAAGCAGGCTCTCTGGAATACACAACGCAAAAAGCTCTAGAAGAAGCAGACAAAGCAATCGCAGAACTATCAGTGTTGCCAGAGTCTGAATACAAACAAGCGCTTGTTACTCTGGCTCATGTCGCAGTACAACGCACGAAGTAATCAATAGCTACCCGTAACGCAAGGCTTATAGCGAAAAGGAAGAGCACGCTCTTCCTTTTTTACGTTTGATACCTAATGACGACGCCCGGGGCGCTAGTAATATCTGTCACTACCGCCATGCAGTTGTGGATCATCTTCTATTTCATCAAAGCTAACGGCGAGTTGCTGTTCAGTCCCTTGTTTGGACAACAATACCGTCTCTGCTTCATGGTCGACCACTAATATCGTACCGACGCCTTGTTGGCACTCAACAACCATGCCTTTACGGATTCGACTCGCTTCCATCATCTTCTCCTTCACTACGTGGTTTTGTTCGACCATTTTTACGAAGTTGAGAAATCAAGGATCAAAAAAGCCGATCAAAATGATCGGCTTTCTTCTTATATAGGCTTTCTAGGTTACTTTGCGAATTCAACACCAATGTTGATGTCGCCATTTAGTGTTTCTAGCATACCGTCTAATGCAGACTTTTCGTAATCGCTGAGTTTGCCGTAGCTTAGTACTTCTTCAACGCCTTCTTTACCCAGTTTTACAGGTTGCGCGAAGTAAGTCGCGTGTTCGCCGTCGCCTTCAACGTAAGCGCACTCAACTACGCCTTCTTCACCTTGAAGAGCACGAACCAGAGACAGACCAAAGCGACATGCAGCTTGGCCCATTGATAATGTTGCACTACCACCACCCGCTTTCGCTTCTACAACTTCAGTACCTGCATTTTGAATACGTTTCGTTAATGCTTCTACTTCTTCAGCTGTAAACTCAACACCTTCTACTTGAGACAGTAGAGGTAAGATCGTTACGCCAGAGTGACCACCAATTACTGGCACGCGAACGTCACCTGGATCTTTGTCTTTTAGCTCAGCAACAAACGTTTCTGAACGGATAACATCCAACGTTGTTACACCAAATAGACGACGCTTATCATAAACACCCGCTTTTTTAAGAACTTCAGCAGCAATTGGCACTGTTGTATTTACAGGGTTTGTGATGATACCAACACAAGCTTTCGGACAAACAACCGCAATCTTCTCCGCTAGCGATTTAACGATACCAGCGTTTACATTAAATAGATCCGCACGATCCATACCTGGCTTACGCGCAACACCAGCAGAAATTAGCACAACATCCGCGCCTTCTAGTGCTGGAGTAGGATCTTCACCAGCGTAACCTTTGATAGAAACTGGCGTAGGGATGTGGCTAAGATCAGCGGCCACACCAGGAGTTACTGGAGCAATATCATATAGGGCTAAATCAGAACCAGCAGGAAGACGGTTCTTAAGTAGAAGGGCCAGGGCTTGACCGATGCCACCAGCGGCACCAATAACGGCTACTTTCATGTAGTTCTCCTTGAGAGTATTTCTCTTATAAACGTATTCGTAGGGTAGTTTGTAACCAACTTAAATAAAGCTATCGGAATCACAACTTGATTACAATCAATTAACGCTAGCTTTGCGACCTCGCGCAACTCGCTGTTACCGTGCTACAAATGGGGCTTGGATTATTCTTTTATTCTTTTGAAATGACAAGGAATTCAAGAAAACAGATACAGCCCTACTTCAGCGCGCTAAAGAATTCTATGTGGTATATAGTTTACAGTGACGCATCTAACATAATCCTGGGACTCTTTGGCACCGCCTGAATATATATGCGAGAATATGCAAAATTGCTGACCCGTAATAAGAGATTTGTAATGACTATGCGCAATTCAGAAAAACAAGACAACTTAGTTCGCGCCTTTAAAGCCCTGTTAAAAGAAGAAAGCTTTGGCTCACAGGGCGAGATTGTTGACGCACTCAAACAGCAAGGGTTTGAGAGTATCAACCAATCTAAAGTCTCACGTATGCTGACTAAATTTGGCGCCGTCCGTACGCGCAATGCAAAAATGGAAATGGTTTACTGTCTTCCTGCTGAGCTAGGTGTCCCAACAGTCAGCAGCTCTCTGCGTGAACTGGTACTAGACATCGATCGTAATGCAGCGTTAGTGGTAATTCACACCGGCCCAGGTGCAGCACAGTTGATTGCTCGCTTGCTTGATTCACTCGGTAAATCCGAAGGTATTCTTGGCGTTGTCGCGGGTGACGATACCATTTTCATTACGCCAACCATGGCAATTACGACTGAGCAACTCTTCAAATCAGTGTGCGAGCTGTTCGAATATACTGGTTAAGTTCTATAAAGCTTCAATCAGCTAACTCATTGTGGGTTATAAAAGAAGTCTCATTTTGTAGCCCATAATTTATGTAAATTTTTTGCTTACTCCGCTCGTTCTTTAACCACCCATTTTGTGATTAACATCACGCAATTGATCTTTTTCATTTCAGTCACTAAACGTTACTTAAGTAATTGTTATAAAAAGAATTAAATCACAAATTGAATCCTATCCCCTGATACAAAATTCAGACTTATCAACTATAACATTTAACAATTGGATAATTTTCTGCCAATTTTTTGTTATGATTCGCTCGCTTTTTCAAACGATTGGATTGAAAAAGGTGCCGTTTCCAAATAGGAAACTCCAGAAGTGATTTATGGTTATTTCCGGGTAAATAATGAATATAAGGAAGGGAAATTCATGGCATTTAACAAACTTCTCAAAGTAGGCGCTATCGCTGCAGCCGTAATGGGCGCAGGCGCAGTTAACGCTCAAGAGTTTATTACCATCGGTACTGGCTCTGTAACAGGTGTTTACTACCCAACTGGTGGTGCTATCTGTAAGTTGGTAAATAAAGGTCGTAAAGACCACAACATCCGTTGTTCAGTAGAATCGACTGGTGGCTCAATTTACAACGTTAACACTATCCGTGCAGGCGAATTAGATTTTGGTATCGTGCAATCGGATTGGCAGTACCACGGCTACAACGGTACGAGCAAGTTTGAAGAACAAGGCCCGTACAAGAAGCTACGCGCAATGTTCTCTCTTCATACAGAACCTTTCAACATCATTGCGCGTGCAGATTCAGGTATTGAAAACGTTGAAGACCTGAAAGGTAAGCGAGTAAACATCGGTAACCCAGGCTCTGGTGACCGTGCAACGATGGGCGTTGTTATGGAAGCGATGGGTTGGACAAACGACAGCTTCAAATTGGCGTCTGAGCTAAAAGGCTCTGAACGCTCTCAGGCACTTTGTGATAACAAAATTGACGCCTTCATTTACATGGTCGGCCACCCGAACGGTTCAATCAAAGAAGCAACCACATCATGTGATGCGAAGCTAGTTTCAGCAACAGGCCCTAAAATCGATAAAATTGTTGCCGACAACCCATACTACGCCTTTAGCTCAGTACCGGCTGGTATGTACCGCGGTACAGACAAAGACGTAAACAGCTTTGGTGTTGCAGCAACAATGGTAACGACCTCTGATGTTTCAGACGATGTCGCTTACAACGTGGCAAAAGCTGTGTTTGAAAACTTTGATACCTTCAAACGTCTACACCCTGCATTCGCAAACTTGAAGAAAGAAGACATGGTGAAAGCTGGTCTTTCTATTCCTCTTCACCCAGGTGCAGAAAAATACTACAAAGAAATGGGTCTAATTAAGTAATTTCCTCAGACTCTACATACAGGCAGGAAAGAATATTTTCTGCCTGTTTGAGCATACAGGTTGTAGCACGTTCTAACTGTATGCTTCATTCGCCAGTTTTCTTCTGATAACTGCGAGCTCATACCCAAGAAAACTTAAACGCCGCCTAACAGAGTATCCAACAATCAACACTTTGAGTTCAGGCAGCAAAATACTCGAAAGCAAACTTCGCTCCATTCACTACACTGATAGAGGCGAAGTGTGGTTCTCGATAAAAATCAGACAGGACCATCAATAATAAGGAAAAAGTACATGGCGACGAATCAAGCTCCGTCACAAGATGTGCAAGAAATGGTGGCTCAGGCAGACACAGGTGCACGTAGCCCTTCGGGAATGCAAGGACGAATCCTTTGGTTTGTTCCTCTGTGTTGGTCACTATTTCAATTATGGTACGCATCCCCGTTACCATTTATTTTCAATTTTGGCGTACTGAACGACACGGAAGCGCGATCTATCCACCTTACTTTCGCGATCTTTTTGGCTTTCACTGCTTATCCAGCGATGAAGAATTCTCCTCGCGATCATATCCCTCTTGTTGATTGGATACTCGCGTTGGCTGGCAGCTTTTCAGCAGCCTATATATACCTTTTTTATACCGAGCTAGCAGGACGCTCAGGCGCACCGACAACGGTTGATATCGTTGTTGCTGTTATCGGTATGCTCCTCCTTTTAGAAGCAACACGCCGAGCACTTGGTCCACCATTAATGGTCGTGGCTGCTGTTTTCCTTACTTACACCTTTGCAGGCCCTTACATGCCTGACGTTATCGCGCACAAAGGGGCAAGCTTGAACAAGGCCATGTCTCACTTGTGGCTAACAACAGAAGGCGTTTTTGGGGTTGCGCTAGGTGTTTCTACCTCTTTTGTCTTCTTGTTTGTATTGTTTGGAGCAATGCTGGAACGCGCTGGTGCCGGTGCTTACTTCATTAAAGTTGCCTTCTCGTTGCTTGGCCATATGAAAGGTGGTCCAGCTAAAGCGGCCGTTGTTGCATCAGGTTTATCTGGTCTGGTTTCTGGTTCTTCAATCGCAAACGTAGTAACAACTGGCACCTTTACCATTCCACTGATGAAGCGTGTTGGCTTTCCCGGCACAAAAGCGGGTGCGGTAGAGGTAGCGGCTTCAACCAATGGTCAGTTAACACCGCCAATCATGGGGGCAGCAGCATTTTTGATGGTGGAATACGTCGGTATCTCCTACGTTGAGGTGATTAAAGCTGCCCTACTTCCAGCGCTAATCTCTTATATTGCTTTAATTTACATTGTTCACCTTGAAGCATGTAAAGCAGGCATGACAGGCCTTCCTCGTCGCCACAACCCAACACTAGTACAAAGTCTGCTGTCCTTTACTGGCACAATCTTAGGATTGTGTGTGATCAGCGCATTGGTTTACTACGGAGTGGGTTGGACAAAGGACGTCTTTGGTGATGCCGCGACACCAATTGTTACCGTCGCACTATTAATCGCGTACGTTGGGTTGGTGAAAGTCTCAGCAAATCACGTGCAAGATGGCGCAATTGAGATTGATGCAGAATTAACAGAAGTACCTGATCCTGGCCCAACCGTTAAGTCAGGCTTGCACTACCTACTCCCTATCGTCGTATTAGTTTGGTGTTTGACTGTCGAACGTTTCTCACCTGGCCTTTCGGCATTCTGGGCAACGGTGTTCATGATTTTCATTTTGCTGACTCAACGTCCGTTGATTGCACTGCTGTCAAAGCAAGGTGACATGCTTCAGCAAACCAAAGATGGCTTTGTCGATCTTGCCGAGAGCTTAGTTTCTGGTGCGCGCAATATGATTGGTATCGGCGTTGCAACCGCGGCAGCGGGCACCGTTGTTGGTGTTGTTACACTAACGGGTATCGGCCTAGTGATGACCGACTTCGTCGAGTTTATCTCTGGTGGCAGCATCATTCTTATGCTGCTGTTTACCGCCATCATTAGCTTGGTTCTGGGGATGGGTCTGCCAACCACGGCGAACTACATCGTGGTCTCTACGCTAATGGCGCCGGTTATTGTTACGCTCGGCGCGGCGCATGGCTTGATTATTCCGTTGATAGCGGTGCACTTGTTCGTTTTCTACTTTGGTATTTTGGCCGACGATACCCCACCTGTAGGTCTTGCGGCTTTTGCAGCAGCAGCGATTGCGAAATCAGATCCAATTCGTACCGGTATCCAAGGTTTTACTTACGATATTCGAACCGCTATTTTGCCGTTCATGTTTGTGTTCAATACCCAGCTATTGTTAATGGGGATCGACTCTTGGTGGCATTTGGCACTCACGGTCATCTCATCGATCATTGCAATGCTGATTTTCTCTGCGGCAACTCAAGGGTGGTGGTTCACGCGTAACAAGTGGTGGGAAACAGTCCTATTATTAGTACTGACGTTTTCGTTTTTCCGTCCAGGTTTTTGGTGGGACATGCTGTACCCAGCGAAAGTTCTTTCTCCTGGCGTTGAGGTAGCTCAAATCACGGAAACACTAAATGTAGGAGAATCATTGGAGTTACGTGTTGCCGGTGAAAACCTTGAGGGCGACTACATTGAGAAAACGGTTCGTCTTCCATTCGAAGACAGTGCGACAACAGCAGACGCACGTATTTCATCTATGGGTCTAATGCTGACCGAAAGTGACAACAAAATGATTGTCGATATGGTTGAATTTGGTAGTCCAGCAGAGTCCGCAGGTATCGACTTTGATTGGGAAATCAAGTGGGTTATCCAGGATGCAGACCGTCCGATGAAAGAGTGGGTGTTTGTACCATGCTTAATGATTTTGCTGGTGCTTGCAATGAACCAAAAACGTCGTGCTCGTAAGGAACAATTGAGCGCATAACCGATTTGGCCCCGAGGATAAAGGGGCCTTAATGAGAGACATTGAATGTACAAACAAATTCTTGTTCCGGTTGATCTAAATGACCAAGGCTTTTCAGACCGAGCGGTTGAACTAGCGGTTTGGCAGGCAAAGCAAGCAAATGCTCAAATCCATCTTCTGACGGTACTACCTGGTATTCACATGTCGATGGTTGCCACATACTTTCCGAAAGATGCTGCGGCCAAAATGAAGCAAGACGTGAAGCAGCAACTAAAAACTTTCGCTAATGAGCATATTGCTGAAGATGTGGTTTACCAAGTGCATGTTGCTGAAGGCAAGGCCTACACGACCATTCTTGATTATGCAGAACGTTTAGGCGCAGATCTCATCATTATGCCAAGTCACAAGCGCTCTAAAATCAATAAAGTAATGCTTGGCTCTGTCGCGAGTAAGGTTGTGGAATATTCTCCAATCAATGTGATGGTCGTAAAACCGCAAGGCTAAGTAAATACAGAAACGAAAAAGGACGCTAACATTAGCGTCCTTTTTATATTAAACAAGTAAGGGTTATGCCATCACTGGGTAATCGGTATAACCTTCTGCTCCACCCAAATAAAAGTGTTCTGGTTTCGCCTCATTAAGAGGTGCATTTTTCTTAAATCGCTCAACTAAATCTGGGTTTGCGATAAAGGGAACGCCAAATGCGACCACATCAACTTTGTTTTCTGCAATTGCTGTTGCCGCTTCTTGTGCACTGTAGCCCACGTTCGCCATTAAGTGACCTTTATAGTTTTCGCGTGCTGGCTTGAGAACATCTGCTTTTTGTACGCCTTTCAGATCCGCACGCATCACGTGCCAATAAGCAAGATCGAAAGAATTAAGTTGCTCTGCTAAGTAACGCATCAAGCCAACTGGATCACTGTCTTTCATGTCATTAAATCCATTTAGCGGAGATGTGCGCAGACCGACTCTTCCAGGTCCCCACACCTCAACGACTTCTTTCACTATCTCAAGTAAAAATCGAGCACGATTTTCAACCGAGCCACCGTATTCATCGGTACGTAAATTTGAGCCGTCACGAAGGAAGTTATCAATAAGATAACCATTGGCGCCATGTATCTCGACCCCATCAAAGCCGGCTTTCTTGGCGTTTTCTGCACCTTGTTTAAACGCCGCAACAATGGAAGCTATCTCATCCACTTCGAGTGCTCGTGGTACCGTATATGCTTGCTTACCCGAAGGGGTATGGACTAATTCATCACGAATGGCCAATGCGCTCGCCGCTACAGGTGTTTTTCCTTCATTCAGATCAGGATGACAAGCTCGTCCCGCATGCCAAATTTGCAGTACAATCTTACCGCCTCTCTCATGAACCGCATCCGTTACCTTTTTCCAAGCTGCGATTTGCTCTTCGCTGTAAATGCCCGGCTCTGCCATGAAAGCAGACGTACCTTCCATCACCATGGTGCATTCAGCAATGATAAGTCCGGCACTCGCACGTTGAGCGTAGTATTCAACCATAAGGTCATTAGGAATATGGTCCGCACCAGCACGAGCTCGCGTTAAAGGCGCCATAATGGCACGGTTATCTAATGCTAATTGACCGAGTTCGATAGGAGAAAATAAGTCTACAGAGTTGGACATGTTGTTTACCTCAAATGACAATAACTTGATGGCTAAGGATGAGGTGCCAGACTATAATCAGATTAATATTGAAACAATATGGATAATTGAAAGTGATTGTTCGCAATTTAGAAACAATTGACTTTAGAACGCTTTCTATCTTTGTCACAAGCTGTCGACTACTGAGCTTAACCAAGTGCGCGCTGGAGTTAAACCTACCAAAATCTACTGTTAGCAAAGCCATAACCAAACTCGAACAACACTTTGAAGCCAAACTGCTAGAGCGCACAACCCGAAAGTTAGTGATCACCGAAGCTGGCCAAATGGTTTTAGAGCGTGCTGCAAGCTTAGTTGAGGAATTCCACTCAATTGGCCATGACGTTCAGGAGATGGAACAACAGATCCAAGGCCGGCTGCGTATTTCCGCGCCACCAGCGTTGGATGCGTATATGGCGGAGCACATCTTTTTGCCATTTTTAAAACAATGGCCAAAAGTACAAATTGCGTTAGAAGCATCGAACGATTTTGTTGATCTGTTTTCACACGGCTTTGATATGGCAATTAGAGTCGGTCAGATAGTTGATGATCGATTAATCGCGAAAAAATTAGGCTATACCACTCGAGTCCTGGCTGCTAGCCCTGAGTATTTAGCTGAGTTCGGCGTACCTGAAACGCCAGAAGACCTGACAAAACATAACTGTTTGAGGTATCAATATGTTTCAGAAATAGGACCTTGGACGCTGATCTCACACGATAATACCGTCAATGTTTCAATAACCAGTAACTTCTCAAGTACAACTGTAGAAGCAATATTAAAAGGCGCACTTAAAGGACTAGGCATCGCGAACTTACCTGTGCAGAACATGACGCAAGAGCTAGAAAGTGGCACCTTAGTCAGAGTGTTACCGCAATGGCACACGGTACCAATGCCTATTTATTTAGTCTATCGTCCTGGAGCAAACCGCCCACGGCGTGTACAAGCAATGATTGACCATATCATGAGCTTAAGAGCTCAATTTGAATTTGGCCCTCGGCATGGTTTGTGTTGCGGGGAAGCATAACCCAGCAACTATCGGGCACTAGCATGCGGCTCGGATAAATGCCGCAAGCTTCTCACTAGCATGCTGTTCACTCAATGCAGACATATCACCCGCGGCTTCCACTTTACCATCCGCCACAAACACAAAGTGGCTGGCAATCGCTTTGGCATCGCTTAAATGGTGCGTGACCATCAATACGGTTATTCCCCGCTCTGCTGCCAGTTTTTTTACCAAACCTAGCATCTCTTCACGCAACACCGGATCAAGCGCCGAGAACGGCTCATCCAATAGCCACATGGGATGAGGCTGAACAAAACAACGCGCTAAGGCAACACGTTGACGCTGGCCACCAGAAAGATGCTCTGGCAAACGGTCGAGGTACTCTGCAACACCAACTTGCTGCGCGGCTTGTTCAATCTGACGATTTTGGTCCACCGTAAGCTTTAGCCCTGGGTGTAAGCCCAAACCGATGTTGTCACGCACCGATAAGTGAGCAAACAAATTGTGCTCTTGGAACAACATAGAGAACGGACGCAGATAAGGCTCTTTACGCACAATGGACTCACCATCAACACAAATATCACCACGGTCAGGATGGATGAATCCTGCCACCAACGCCAACAAGGTTGACTTCCCTGCCCCACTTGGTCCCATCAGCGACACAATCTGTCCTTGCTCAATCGTTAAGTCAAAACGAAACAGTTCACGTTGGTAGGTGTACTGCACATCATCCAACACTAACATTACGCTCTCTCCTTCGTTTTCAATACTTTCTCAATCAAGGCAAAACAGCCCACACTCAACAACAATAGGGTCACCGATACCACCGCAGCTGCGTCCATCTGATAACTGCCAAGCAACTGGAACAAATACAGAGGTAAGGTACGAAACTCTTGTCCACCAAACAGTGCTATGGCACTTAAATCCCCTATTGCAAACATAAAGCTGATCGCAAACGCATGTGCAAACGGCTTGCGTAGCGCCTGCCACTCCACCACTTTAAACCGTTGCCAGCCACGCACGCCTAAGCTGGCACATACATACTGATACTGTTGTTCAATGTGCAGCATTGGCTGCGCTAGCGTTTTGATCACGTAAGGCAAAGCCATCAAACCGTTCACCAAAATCACGACAAAAAATGCCAAGCTAAAAACATCGGTAAATGCGCGCAGTAGTAAGAATAAACCGGTGCTAATCACCAGACCTGGAGTCACCAAAATAACGGTGCCGATTAACTCAATCTGATCGGCTCGCGTGTTTTTGTACTGCAACCGCCAACGGCGACTGGTCAATAGTATGGACACCCCTGCAGCGACCGCAAGCGCGCTAGCGACACAGGCGACTTTGAGGGAGTTCAATAGCGCAGACCAAAAACGCTCATCGGTTAATACTGTCCAAACTTGTTGGTTGATGCCACTCAGTAACACCATCAATAACGGCGGTATTACCAGTAAAAAGGCACCTATGATCCAAAAGCTATCCCAAGCTTTTGACCACCCATGATCCTTCGTTAAATATTGCTGTACCGATGTGCTTCCAGCACTGATAGAAACAGGCCTTGTTAACTTCTGCACTCCAATAGCAAGCAGTCCACATAACAGCATCTGCCACAGCGCCAATAACGCCCCAGCTTGTAAATCAAAATCAAACTTAATCGCTTGGTAAATGGCCAATTCAATGGTGGTGGATTTTGGCCCGCCCCCCAACGCCATTACAGTGGCAAAACTGGTAAAGCACAACATAAACACCAACCCACAAACGTGGGGAAGCTGCTGCCTTAAACGCGGCCATTCTACCCAGCGAAACTTATCCCAATGGCTCATCCCAAGATGCGCGCAAAGCTTATGCTGCTCGGCAGGAGTAGACTCCAAGGCTTGCAGAAGCAATCGTGCCGCGTAAGGTAAATTAAAGAACACATGGGCGAGTAAAATGCCGTTCAAACCGTAAATAGAGAATGGCAGTTTAGTGTCGAAACTTTGCAACCACTGCGCCAACAAACCACTGTTGCCATAAATCGCTAACAGCCCAAAAACACCAACCAAAACCGGCAAAACCAGTGTCGATGCAAACAGCTTAAGCAGTAATGATTTACCAATAAATTGGCGACGCGAAAGTGCGTGCGCTACTGGAATGGCAAAGCCAACACTGAGCAATGTGGAAAGAAACGCTTGGTAGAAACTGAACTTGGTGACATGTTGATAGTATGGGTCGCCCCATACCACAGACACATCAAGTGAAGGGGCTTGAACAATCAAAGCACCTAGGGCAGAAATAACAAAGGTCGCGATGATCATCGCGACCCCTAAACCTATTTTTGGAACAGAATTCAAAGGTAAAACCTATCTCATTCAGATGAGGATGGAAACGTCAGCTAAAACGTCAATGCGCTTTGCCATTCGCGAATCCAAGACTTACGCATTTTTGCCACTTCATCAGCACTAAAGCTCAACGACTTGCTTGGAACACTCAAAGTTTCAAAACCTTTAGGTAACTCAACGTCAGTGACTGGGTACATCCAGTTACCCGTTGGCATCGCCGATTGGAACTCATCACTTAAAATGAAACTCATAAATTGATCAGCAAGTTCTGAATTTTTTGCCCCTTTCACTTTGGCGGCTACTTCAACTTGCATGTAGTGGCCTTCAGCAAAATTCGCCGTAGCAAACTTCGAATCGTTTTCCGCAATTAAGTGGTACGCAGGTGAAGTGGTGTAAGAAAGCACTAAATCGGACTCACCATTGAGGAACATAGAATACGCCTCAGACCAACCTTTCGTGACCGTTACGGTTTTGCTCGCTAGCTTATGCCACGCTTGCGTCACATCGTCGCCATAAATAGATTTCATCCATAGCATTAAGCCTTGGCCCGGCGTTGAAGTCCGCGGATCTTGGTAAATCACTTTCAGATCGTCGCGCGTTTCCACCAGCTCTTTCATGCTTTTCGGCGGATTAGCCAGTTTCTCTTTGTTGTACACAAACGCGAAGTAGCCGTAATCGTACGGTACAAACGTCGTGTCACTCCAACCGTTTGGTAACACTGTGTTAGCCGTATCCACATTGTGCTCGGCAAGCAGACCGGTTTTCTTCGCTTCTGCCATCAGATTGTTATCCAAACCTAACACGATGTCGGCTTTGCTATTACCGCCTTCAAGACGAAGACGATTCAGGATCGACACACCATCGTCTAATGCCACGAAGTTAACGTCACAGCCACATTTTGCTTCAAAAGCTTGCTCGATTTTAGGACCCGGCCCCCAATCTGCGGCAAAAGAGTCGTAGGTATAGATGGTTAATGTGTTTTCAGCGGCAAACGCTGAAGTAGAGGTGATTGCAGCTAAGGCAATCAGATTTAGAGTGGTTTTCACTGCTCGCTCTCCATGAGTATTTCAGAGAAATAAGTTGAGCGGCACAGGGTTTGAGGCGGCTATTAAGGATTTCCAATATCCAGACTCAATTCCTACGCCAGCATTATCTGGTTCAGGTAATACGGGTCCCTAGTAAAGCACTTAGGTCTCAGCGCCCAAATGCATTGATTGACTCAATGCAAAATGGGTTTGCTCCCCGATGAGTTGGATGGATTGTAAAGGTATTTGAGTGGTTACACAATCAGCTCACGAGCGCTGGTCATAGCCCCAACGAGGCACCAAACCTTGCTCAATACCTAAGTGGTCGAGAATTCTCGCCACCATAAAATCCACTAAGTCTTCAATGCTCTTTGGCTGATGGTAGAAGCCCGGGGCCGCTGGCATGATGGTGACGCCCATTTGCGATAGCTTGTGCATGTTCTCCAGATGTAGCGTTGAAAATGGCGTTTCACGAACCACGAGCAACAGCTGCCCGCGCTCTTTCATTACTACATCAGCGGCCCGTTCGATCAAGTTGTCCGACATACCGTGTGCTATGGCCGCAACGCTTCCCGCAGAGCATGGGCAAACCACCATTTGCTTGGGTGCAGCAGAACCAGACGCAACCGGCGAGAACCAATCGTCTTTACCGCAAACGGTGATGTTATTTGGATTGCAGTTCAGGTGCTCTACTAATGCTTGCTGTGCTGCTTCTGGGCCACTTGGCAGCTTAAGATTATGCTCGGTTGCCATCACAACACGAGCTGCCGAAGAAATCAGAACGTAGACATGATAATCCGCCGCAACCAAGCATTCTAAAAGACGAAGGCCGTAGGGAGCACCAGAAGCCCCCGTTAATGCCAACGTGATGGCTTTTTTGTGAGAGGGTTGTGTTTTGTTTTGCATATCAATCAGGCTTTTTGTTTTAACTGCTCAAGAAGTTTTCCGTGAATACCACCGAAGCCACCATTACTCATGACTAGAATTTGGTCACCTGCTCGCGCACGTTCGACGATCTTGGCTACAAAGTTATCTATATCCGCATCGACAAACGCTGGCTGTTTGCATTGGTCGGCAATGTCTTGCACAGACCACTCGATATTATCTGGCTGGAACAAGAAGACTTCATCTGCACTGTGTAGTGACTCTGCAAGTGTGTTTTTGTGTACGCCACGCTTCATGGTGGCAGAACGCGGCTCTAACACAGCTAGGATGCGTTTTTCACCTACCTTGTTACGCAAACCACCGACAGTAAGTTCAATTGCCGTTGGGTGATGCGCAAAATCATCGTAAACCGTCACACCTTGTTCTTCACCTTTCAGCTCTAAACGGCGCTTGGTATTGATGAAACGTCCTAATGCTTGGCAAGCAAGATCCGGAGTGACTCCAACATGTCGTGCAGCAGCGATTGCCATCAGCGCATTATCCACATTGTGGTCACCCACCAAATTCCATTCGACGGTACCAACCTTCTCGCCTTGCAACGCAACGTTAAATTTTGAGCCATCAAGCACTAATTTGTGCGCTTGCCAGTCACCATTCTCACCAGAGAACTGTTTTTCTGTCCAGCAACCACGCTCTAATACATCCGCCAAAGCTTGGTCTTGCTTCGGAGCTAAGATTAAGCCATTGCCGGGAACCGTTCGCACTAAATGATGGAATTGGCGCTTGATCGCCTCTAGATCATCGAAGATATCAGCATGATCGAACTCAAGGTTATTCATGATTAAAGTGCGAGGATGGTAATGCACAAACTTAGAACGCTTATCGAAAAAAGCACTGTCATATTCGTCCGCTTCAACGACAAAAAACATGCTTTCACCCAAACGAGCAGACACTCCGAAGTTACCGAGTACCCCACCGACTAAGAAACCCGGTTGATAACCACAATCTTCAAGTATCCAGGCAAGCATGCTCGACGTGGTCGTTTTCCCATGTGTACCCGATACCGCCAATACCCACCGATCATGCAGCAAAAACTCGTTGAGCCACTGCGGACCAGAGGTGTAGCGCATGTTAGTGTTGAGCACATGCTCGACACACGGGTTGCCACGGCTCATCGCATTACCAATCACCACAAGATCTGGTTGAGGGTCGAGTTGAGACGGGTCAAAGCCTTCAATAATTTCAATACCTTGAGACTCAAGCAGTGTGCTCATTGGCGGATAAACGTTGGCATCAGAACCAGTGACTTTATGTCCTAATTGGCGCGCTAGAATCGCTGCGCCGCCCATAAATGTGCCACAGATACCCAAGATATGAATGTGCATAAACTAAACCTTGTAATGCGTTTTTTAATGCTTTCATTATCGCGATTACCGCCTGAAAAGCGAGTGACTTTAGCCTTCTTCTTGCAGTCCCTTTCACAAATATGACAAGGTTGAACACAGACTGTACAACCTCTTGCTTACTGATGAATCCCTCAAACAAGTCTACAAATAAATTGAGATCTCAAACAGTTACTTCATTACCATTAAAAAGATCTGCGACTTAAACTTACATCCAGCGCAATCGTTTAACATCCATAAAGAGATGCTCACTTGCGCACTACCCCCAATGAAATGAAAATGTAAGGATTAACCATGTCAGGACTGCGCACCCTAGGCGAGTTCATTGTCGAAAAACAAGCGGATTTCCCCCACGCTAGCGGTGATCTATCATCCCTTTTAGCCTCCATTCGTTTAGCTGCAAAAATCGTTAACCGCGAAATCAACGCAGCGGGTCTCGGTGATATCACTGGTGCTGTAGGCACGGAAAATGTCCAAGGTGAAGATCAGCAAAAGCTCGATGTTTACGCGAACGATAAGTTCAAAGCCGCGCTTGAAGCTCGTGATCAAGTGTGTGGCGTTGCCAGTGAAGAAGAAGACGAAGCAGTTGCGTTCAATAAAGAACTCAACCAAAACGCCAAATATGTAGTACTGATGGACCCACTTGATGGTTCTTCTAACATCGATGTGAACGTCTCTGTTGGTACTATCTTCTCGATTTACCGTCGTGTTTCTCCAATCGGTACTCCACCAACTGAAGAAGACTTCCTACAACCTGGTCACAAGCAAGTGGCTGCGGGCTACGTGATTTACGGCTCCTCCACCATGTTGGTATACACAACTGGTAACGGCGTAAACGGCTTTACTTACGACCCATCTATCGGCAGCTTCTGTCTTTCTCATGAAAACATGATGATTCCTGATGATGGTAAGATCTACTCCATCAACGAAGGTAATTACATTCGTTTCCCTCAAGGGGTGAAGAAGTACATCAAGTACTGCCAAGAAAACGTGCCAGAAGACGGTCGCCCATACACTTCTCGCTACATTGGCTCGCTGGTTGCTGATTTCCACCGCAACCTACTGAAAGGCGGTATCTACCTTTACCCAAGCACACAAAGCCACCCACAAGGCAAGCTACGCCTGCTTTACGAATGTAACCCTATGGCATTCCTCATTGAGCAAGCTGGCGGCATTGCATCGGACGGCGTGAATCGCATTATGGACATCAAGCCTACTGAGTTGCACCAGCGTGTACCTTTCTTTGTGGGTTCGAAGAGCATGGTTCGCAAAGTTGAAGAGTTCCTTGAACTGCACCGCGACGAAGAATAATTTCAGACCTTTGTCCAACGCGGCAGGTGTTTACCTGCCGCGTTTTTGTCGCTAAAGTGAAACGCGAATTTATCATCAGATGAAGCCGCTTTTGTGTGACTCATCGTTAATGAAAAGGAATATTCTAATGAGCTTAAACCATGTACCAGCAGGCAAGTCGCTGCCTGAAGATATCTATGTTGTTATCGAAATTCCTGCAAATGCAGATCCAATCAAGTACGAAGTAGATAAAGACTCTGGTGCTGTATTTGTCGACCGTTTCATGTCTGCACCAATGTTCTACCCATGCAACTATGGCTACGTGAACAATACCCTGTCTCTTGATGGCGACCCAGTCGACGTATTGGTACCAACACCATACCCACTCATGCCAGGTTCAGTCATTCGCTGCCGTCCTGTTGGCGTTTTGAAGATGACAGATGAATCGGGTGAAGATGCAAAAGTGTTTGCGGTTCCCCACTCAAAAATCTCGAAAGAGTACGAGCACATCCAAGATGTGGACGATATCCCAGAACTACTGAAAGCGCAGATCACGCAATTCTTTGAGCGTTACAAAGAGCTTGAAGCAGGCAAATGGGTGAAAGTGGATGGGTGGGCAGATGTTGCTGCCGCTAAAGCTGAGATCCTAGAATCTTACGAGCGCGCTCAGAAAAAATAAGCATCACTGCTGATACAAAATTAAAAAGAGCTGCTCTAGGGCAGCTCTTTTGCTTTCATCTTACCTGTGTCAACTAGATAGGTGCGCCTGCTGAAGACATTCGTCCAGCGTCGTAGTCATGTTGAAAGAAGGGGTCAACATCATCACAAATGCCAAAATACGGACGCCCGATAACACCGAGCATATAAGCACTTTGCTCACAATACTCTTGTTTGCCTTGCTGGTAACCCGCTTGATAAGCCACTATCAGTTCTGGCGTCGCATGGTTAACATCATCCAGCTTCGCAATTCGCTCCTCAGATAACTCCCGTAATCCATCTAAAGCTGACTGCTTACCAAACACTTGCCAATCGGTCACATTATTCGAAGTCGGTAGTGTTGTTTGTGCGCATGCAGCCAGAAGCAACGCCATTACTCCAATTACGAATGTTTTCATCATGACTCCTTAGTGTTTAGCTCGTTGCTTTGATAATGTCAGTATAGCTCACACCTTTTGACACCAATCGCCGGAAGCAATTTCTTCGGTTAATTGCTCAGTATCTTGATATAAGTAGATCCAAGCTTGGCCAAACGGCGTAACGATGCTCTCTCGGCGATATTCCACTGGCACATCTTCCAACTTATCTAGCTCGGATAAGGTTTCATCATCAATCAGATACACTTCACCTTGAATCGAGCGTTGCCCATCAGACAACGCTGGATAAGGGCCTAAGTCATACATTGCAAATTGAGCATCCGTTTCATGTAAACCAAGAAACTGCGCCGAGCGCAAATACTGATGGTTGTACTCTCCCTTGCGTAACGTGCCGTAGACAAAAATCAAATGCTGCATAACCACTCCTTAGTCATGACTGTGTATGCTTAGGTTAAAGCACTTTAATCGAACTCAAACTGATAGAGTAGGTCAACGGCGCTGTCTACACCAGATACTGCTTCTAAATACAAGTCTTGCATCAATCGGTAACGCACAGTGAACTCACCTAGGGAGTTAAAGATGCCTACACCATATTTCACCTGCAAACCTGGCAGAATATAACCACTCACCGTCACTTGCGAATCATCGCCCGAACCAGCAGTGTCCAGCTGTAAATCCTGTACGCCAAAGGCTTCACCTATTTCACCAACCACACGCCCACTCTTAGCCAAGCTTAAACCAATTAAGGTAGTCGTCATTGCATTACCACCGGCTTCACCATCAATATCTTGACCACGAAGTAGATAAGAAAGTGCATTGGCTTGGTTCATCGCGGGCTCTGAGAAAATTTCTATACTCGGATCAGATGCTGGGCCCGACACTTGTACCCCCGCAATGACATCATCTTGGGTATTGTCTGGATTACGAATCGCTTTGATAGACAAGTAAGGTTGATCTGGTGGACCATTCATCAGAATCTTACCTTCTTTAATCAATAAGTCCTGACCAAACGAACGATAAGAACCGTCGACAACATTCACTTCACCAACGATGAAAGGACCTTTGTCTTTTTGTGTCACGTTTAGGTTCCCTTTCAACCCACCTTTTAAACCAAAAGCGGCAAGTTGGAAGTCATCACCAATTTTAATGTTGATGTTCGTTTCCACATCAAACGGCATCGCAGCCACATCGTCCACTGGCTGCAAGTTTTTATCGAGAATAACGCTATCACTCGATACACCTACCGCACTTGGTGGAAGCTCTTCGACGACAATTCTGCCCCATGGCAAATTAATATCACCCTCAATTTTCGCAAGCTGAGGGGTCACATCTATTGTCATGTCAGGCTCCACTTTGATTTTTACCATTGGAGGCAAATCAACATTGAGCTCTTTAGCAAATACACGCGCTTTAGTGCGCCAGTTCTGTAAGTCCTGCCAGTCGGCATCACCGGTAACGTTCAACTCACCATCCGGGGTTAAAATTCCGGCATCCAAGTCCGCTTGATGGCCTTTAAAGTTGATGACGACCTGCCCTGAGTTTATATCTATCGGTGTGACTTCACCCTGTAGCTTCATCTGGTCAATCAAGAACTGACCGTTCACCTTCGGATGCATGACGTCACCTGATATCGCTAGGTCAGTATTCATGTTTGCTTTAAACAAGCTGTACTCACCAATCAACGGTGCCAAGAAATCCAAGTGGAACGTAGAGAGTGAAACCTTACCATCAATAGTGGGCTTTTCAGACGAGACATTCAGTAAAGAAACCTTACCAGACAAGTCACCGTTATCTTTCACATCAAATAGCCACTCGGCATCAAGCTTGTCTTTCGCTAATGCTGCTTTAAAGTTGAAGCTTTCCCAACCGACTTTAATTGGCTGTTCAAGCGCTTGTTCAACTTGGCCTTTTGGCATATTGACACTTAAGGTTACTTCAGGCTTTTTCTCTGGTGCCCATTTAGCAAAAGCCTGTGCATTAACCGAGCCTTGCAGCTTGGTTTCTGGCGGCAGGAATTGTTTGATTTGGTCAAAATCAAAATCATTGATGGCTAACTTCGCCTGGCCACTCTTACCGACACTAATGTCTTCGGTTAGACATACGCTCGACTCCGCTTGCAACCAACAATGCGCTTGAACGTTCGCGATCTGTTTGTCGATATTGACCTTCACCGCGGTCGATTTTTGCAACGCCCACGGGCCTTGTTGCGAGCTCAGCGTCAAGCGGCGCAGCGCCCCATCCCAAATCATTTCTGGTTTCTGCTGGAATGTCCCTTCAATTTCTAAACTGGTCGACACCAGGTCAGATACTACATCGAGCGTCAGTTGATGCAGTTTTTCATCCCCAGAGACTTCAAGGTCAGCACTATCAACTTTTATGTCGTCATAGGTAATGTTGTTCGCAATTAGGCTTATGTTCGCTTTTGGTGCTGGCAGAGGCTTCACATCACCCTTTAAGGTGATCGTTTCTACGTTCGCCTGTTGCTGCCAGTTTATCTGATTTAAAGCGAGATCAAGATTGATGTCTGGTTCTTTCAAGCTACCACGTAGTGCGACTTTACCTTGCATCTTACCTGCAAGGTCCGGAACACTTTTCGCAAAATCAGGGAAGTTAACCTCAACATCCATCAGAATTTGCTTATCGATCTTACCCTTTGCACTGAGTTGGTTTGGACCATGAGAAAGCGCTAAACCCTGAGTGGTAAGTTGGATGTCTTCGCCTTTGCCGTTCTTATCAGACGCTTCAAGTTGCCCTTCAACATTCAGCGGATACCCTCGCAAAATGCCGTCAATGTCTAACTTAGGCAAACTGACTTGCCAACCGCCTTGTTCTGTTAACGACCCCGAAGTCGAAAGGTTACCGCTGATATCCCCTTCTGCTTCTTTCCATTGTAAACCTGGTTGAATGTTTTTCAGGTTCAAGTCAGCTTGCCAGTTGATTGGCGCGGCCCAATTGGCCATGACTTTCCCAGAGAGTTCGCCCCCTAAGGTTTTCACTACAAGGCTTTCGAGGTCAATTTGCTCTAACGTACCTTTGCCGTTTAGTGCGACATCAACGGCGGGAATATCTTTGCCTGACGCTTTGGTTTCTAATGCGACTTCGTAGCCATCAAGTGAGCCTTTTGCCGCCAAGCTTGGTACAGAAACCTGGTAATCGCTTTGTCCAAATAGCGGCCATTGCGCCTGTACATTTTTAATCGCGACATCAAACGGTAACTGCGTTTTAAGCGGTTGAATATCACCTTTGATCTCCGCTTGTACAAGCTCAGAAAGCGTAGCATTTAGTGACAAATCACCAACCGAACCCGAGACCGAAAGCGACAGTTTTTGTCCCTTCGCATCCGCTTGCTTCACTAACGCGTCCAGTTGCGCTTTGATAGGGTAATCAGAAGAAAGCGTCACTTGTGTGCTCAACTTGCCTTCCACTTCTGGCATGTCGAGCTCTAACGTTTTGACATCAACACGCTCACCGCCTGCTCTTGCAACCAAACCAAGATGATTGACGATCACTGGCGTTTCACCTGCCAGTTTGAAATTGTGAATATCAAGACGACGCGCTTCCACCGTCAGCGGAATCCATACTTCGGGTAACACAATATCTTGCGGCGTAGCATCGGCTTCTTTCGGCTCTTCAACAACCGCTTCAGGTTCAGCCTCACTTGGTGCTAAAGCCACATTAATGTCTTTCAACGCGGTAGGTGCGATCACCAAACGATCACCCTGCATCGACAAAGCGGTCGAGAACGTTTGCCAATCAATTTGATTGCCCAGCACATTGATATTGATGTCATTAAAGCTGACTTTATTAACAAAAATTGGCACTGGCGTACTGATAGAACGCAGTGGTGGTGTTTCCTCTTGCTCCTCGCTTGCTGGCGGTAGCTCAGGCATCTTAAAGTCAAGCCCCTGCAGTCTTAACTCATCGACACAGACCTTAGGGTCAAAGAAGCAGCGGAAGTTCACTGCCAAAGCTAAACGCTCGACTTTGGCGTCGATATTCAAAGACTCATCGACAAAACTGACGTTATGCAGTTCGAAGCGAGGAAACAATGAACCCTGCACTTTTTCAATCTGCAATTGTGGTAATGCTTTTTCAGCTCCCCACAAGGCAAATTTGAGGCCTGGGTGGGTAAACAAAACTGTCGCGACAATAATGATGAGCAACAGCAATAGACCAATCAAACTGAGCGACAGCCATTTGGTCCACTTAAACATCATTTTGATCATAGCTCAGGCCCCAATGAGAAGTGGATACGAAACTCTCGTTCTGGTTTTGCATCCAACCCCCATGCAAAATCAAAACTAACAGGGCCCACCGGAGACGCCCAGCGGATACCAACACCAGCACCTGATTTCCAATCTGGTGTTTCATTAAACGCATCACCAATATCGTAAAACGTTGCAGCCCACCAGTTTCCATAAACACGATATTGGTATTCTAATGTACTGCTAACAATGTATTTACCACCCGTCAAAGCACCACTCTCATCCACAGGTGAAATAGATTCATAGCCGTAACCACGAATATTATTGTCACCACCAGCGAAGAAACGCAGCGACGGTGATAGCTTTTCAAGTTCATCGGTAATATTCGCACCACCTTCTAAGCGGAACAAACCACGATGATTCTCTCCAATACCACGAATCCAAGAAGTCGAGCCAATTAAGCGGAGCACTCTAGTTTCAGAAAGCATAGCGGTATCACCATACTCAATAGTGATGCTTTGCTTGTCTCCCCACATTGGCATATTGCCCCCTCGAACCCTAGTCCGAGAAAATGTCGCACCTGGAAGTACGAAGTTGAATTCATCATCTTGTAAACCTTGCGTAAAGCTCTCGTACAAATGACGAACATAAACGGTATTATGCCAACCACCGTCTGCTAACCAATGACGCTCCACTGCAAGGTTAGACTCGATACTCTGCGTGTCACGGTTGTCTAGGTTTTTAAGCCCATATTGAACTTGATAATAATCGTTAGCGACATCTTCTAAAGGAATTTTGTAAGAAGCAGTCACGGTTTGCTCTGGCTTAGATAGGGATAAAGCAGTGTTGAAACTGTGTCCTCGGGAGCTCACCCAAGGTTTCTTCCACTTCAACGTTCCTCGAACGCCGACATCCGTTGAGTAACCAATACCCGTCTCGATCTGATTCTTGGAAGCAGGAGATAAAGACACTTTAATTGGCAAGTCTCGGCCATCATCAAGCCTATCCAATTCAGGCTCAACAAAAACTGAGGAAAACCACTCCGTATTTGATAGCTTCTGGTTAAACTCGCCCAGCTTCGAAACGTTGTATGGGTCCCCTTCTTTAAAAGGTTGTAGTGATGCGACACGGTCTTCCCAGATGTGGTTGCCAATAAAAGAAACGTCGCCAAAATTGAAACGTATTCCACTGCTGTAGTGCAAACGGACATTAGCTTCGTTCAGATCAGGGATAACCTCTAATCGACTTAGCGTAAACTCACCATTGAAGTAACCACGCTGAAGCGCCAAGTTACGAATGCCTGACTTAAGGCTGTCGTATTGGCCTTGATTCAAAACTTGGCCAACTTTGAGCGGAGAGCTCTCAATAAGTTTTGCAAACTCTTCATCGTCCTTGGCCTCTCCAGTGATGACCACATCCATGACTTTCACTTTCACTGGCAAGCCCGGCTTGATGAGCACAATTAACTCATCATTCGCTTCAGGAATAGAGTATGAAATTTTTGCATGATAATACCCAAGCGCGTTAAGCGCTTCAGTGATACTTTGATCTAATCTCGCTTGAAAACGCAGAGAAGTGGAGTAATCCTTCTCTGGAATAGATGACAGATACGCACTGACATTCTCTTCTAAAGCGCCATCAATGCCTTTTAAAGTCAAAGAAACATCGGCATAGGCACCATGAGAAAAGGCAAATAGGCCAACAATGGTGGGGAGAGCTTTTTTTATCATGCTTTTATGGCTGAATGAGGTTAAGTAAACGTAAATAATGATAACGCCAATTAGATTCTAAGTCTGTAATATTAATAGGTTTAACGCGGTCTATGTCATCACAGCATCAGATACAGACGAAATGAAAAAGTTCGCAAATTTAAGACACGTATTGAAGGACAAATACCATGCTCAACAAACAAACATTGATCAGTATAGAAGATGCCTTGCCAGGTAGAGATCAACCAATGCAGATTGACGATCATCATTTTGTAAATAAATCTAACCTAAAGGCGCCTCTGACGTCACACCAACAGCAGATTTTGCTCGGAATGGGCTGTTTTTGGGGCGCTGAGCGCGTATTTTGGCAACTCGACGGCGTTGTATCTACTTCGGTCGGTTACGCTGGGGGGTACACACCCAATCCCACCTATGAAGAAGTCTGTACGGGTAAAACGGGTCATACAGAAGTCGTACGAGTCGTTTTCGATGAACGCGTCATCTCATTAGAAAAGCTACTGGCTGTTTTTTGGGAAAAACACGACCCAACTCAGGGAATGCGTCAAGGTAACGACTTAGGTACTCAATATCGTTCTGCAATTTACACTTATTCGACGGAGCAGCTCGAGAGCGCAGAGAAATCGAAACTCTTGTATCAGCAAGCACTGCAAGAAGAGCAGCGCGCGAACATCACCACCGAAATACAACCAGCAGGTCCGTATTACTTTGCGGAAACCTACCACCAGCAATATTTGGCGAAAAACCCTGATGGTTACTGTGGCATCGGAGGAACGGGAGTTTGCTTCCCACCAAGCCTCCAAGGATAAACCTAACCAGCAACAAAAAGAGCGACCGATATGGTCGCTCTTTTCTAAATCTAAGTGGGTACCAAGCTAACTAAGCCGATAATGATGCTATCACTTGGTTGACTTCTTTAAAGATGGTGAGCCTTTTATGATCGTTGACGTCAGGTAGTAACACTTTGCCATTGTCGAACTGAAAACAGCCAACCCCGACAATAAAAAACTGACCTTTGAACAACGTTTTAACAAAACGGGCCACTTGTAATGGTCGATATACAGCAAACTCACGTAGCATAACTCACCTCAATTCCTTTGAGAAAACACGGATTGCTTATTTTTCCTCTGCAATCTTAATGCGCAATTTGCGACGGAACTCATTTTAGCAAATTCTAAATATAACGCAAGATTACACCACTCCATACGTTAAATAAATGTTATAAACGGTCCTACAAATTTCTAAGATCTGGATATATACTGGAAGCTTCCAAACCTCGTACGGAATATAACAATATGAAAACTAAGACTCTCCTACCTCTACTACTGGCCTTAACGCCAAGCTTGACCTTTGCACACAACTTATCAGTAGGAAAAAGCGTTCCTCCTGTCAATGTTGCCGCTTACGGCGAGATTGTTTTACAAGGCGAAGGCGTTGCATACCAACCCTGGGCAACTCAACATATGCAAGGCAAAGTTCGTGTTATTCAAGCCATCGCAGGCCGTAGCAGTTCAAAAGAGATGAATGCCCCTTTAATGTCGGCAATAACAGCGGCAAATTTTCCACAAGAAAGCTACCAGACGACGACTATCATCAACCAAGATGATGCAATTTGGGGGACAGGCTCTTTCGTGAAGTCTTCAGCTCAAGACAGCAAAAAAGAGTTTCCTTGGTCATCCATGGTTCTTGATGAAAATGGCGTAGTTGCCAATACTTGGGACCTGAAAGAAGAAAGCTCGGCCATTATTGTTCAAGACAAAACGGGCAAAGTTCTGTTTGTCAAAGAGGGCGCACTTGAGCAAGATGAGATAACAAAAGTCATTGAGCTTATTAAACAGAACATCTAGCTTCATTGAATGGCTCCTTGTTCTTGTTGTAAGGAGCTATATGAATTTGATTAGAAGCATGGGCAGTGACAACTCTGCTCTTTATAAGTGCGACACTTCCACAGAGAGTATTACCAATATTTTTCGGCACGTATGTGTGGAGTTAAATTTTTCTGCTAGCCAACAAAAGAGTGAACTTTTATTCATTATGGGTGTTATATTATAACAGTCGGTAAGAGGAGCTCAGATGTACCACCACCAGCAAAAAACACTAAGATATTGGTATCGCACTGCTTTATTTTTCAGTGTTGCGTTGCTGATCGCTTGGAACTTTGCGGTTGTACTCCATCAAGTCGATCTGACGCCCGACCATCATACCCATCATCATTGCCAATTATTTTCTGGTGTTCAGCACGGTATAGCAAAGGTACAACCTACCCTCTCTACACCGACTTTTACGCGCGCCCAGCATCATCATGTTTTTTTGCATCTCGTGTACGGCGAAGAAGTTCTTGGCGCTGCTCGTGCCCCTCCTTATTTTGCTTAATTTCCAAACTATTCCACACTCAAAATTATTGAGTTCATTTCCGCACCTAGTGTGTCAGGAACAATAACTTAGTGAAACTCGAATCTGAGCAATACCGCCTTTGGTTAATGCCAGTAAAATTAGGAAAAATACAATGTCATCAAAACACGTTTTAGCCCTTGCTATTGGCCTCACTTTATCGACAGCAGCGAATGCAAACGAATACCGCCAGCATGGTGCTCATGTGCATGGTCACGTCGAGTTTAATATCGCCCAAGATGGCAAAGATCTGTTAGTAGAGATCACAGCTCCTGGAGCTGATGTTGTGGGTTTCGAACATGCTCCAGAAAACGCACAACAAGAGCAAGCGCTTAAACAAGCCGTCGCTACACTCGAAGACAGCAACGCATTGTTCGCTATTAACTCACAAGCTGATTGTAATGTTGAAGAAGCTTACGTGAGCCACAACCTAAGCGAAACTCATGAGGAACATGATCATAGTGAGCACGACCATGATGACCATGCACATCACGATCATGAAGGACACGAACACCATGATCATAATGAACATCATGATAAACATGACCACCATGACGATCATGATGAGGCGCACGATCATGGCGGTCACGGTGAATTTTCGGTGCAATATCGCTTCAATTGCGAACAAGTTAATCAGCTTAGCCAAATCCAAACCGATTGGTTTAACCAATTCCCAACTACAGAGTCCATCAGCGTCAATATATTCACTGATACCATGCAATCAGCAATTAAATTAAGCAAAGATAACACCCAAATCGTAATCAAATAACACGAGTGGCGTGTGAGTACCCACTTACACGCCACAGCTTTGGTGATTTAATATGACTGAAACCACACCAAATGTTGTCGAGCTAGAGGATGCCCAATTTTTCTGGCCCGGTTCAACCAACCCAACCATCCACATCCCCAAATTACACATTACACAAGGCGAGCATGTGTTTATCAAAGGTCCAAGTGGCTGCGGTAAATCGACCTTGCTCGCTTTGTTGACGGGGATTAACACATTAACTTCAGGCTCTCTATCTGTACTCGATACTGACCTTGCTAGTTTAAGTGCCAGTCAGAGAGACCGCTTTCGCGCCAATCATATTGGCTACATCTTTCAACAGTTCAATTTATTGCCGTACCTTAACGTACTTGAAAACGTATTATTGCCATGTCAGTTCAGTAAAATACGACGTGACCGTGCCCATTTAGGTGCCTCATCTCAAACATTAAATGAACAGGCTCAGGCCCTACTAGAACGACTGCACTTGCCAAACGAGCTTCATACACGCCCTGTCTCTGAATTGAGTATTGGTCAACAACAACGTGTGGCTGCGGCTCGAGCTCTGATAGGACATCCAGAGTTAGTGATCGCTGACGAACCAACCTCAGCTTTAGACTATGACAATCGTAAGGCATTTATTGAGCTCCTCATGGAGCAAGCGAATCAAGCCAATGCCACACTGGTATTCGTTAGCCACGACCCAACACTCGAACCCTTATTCGATCGCACGCTCAATCTACCCGACATTAATCAAGTATCTAGCCTAGGAGCCATATCATGAGTGCTGTTGTAAAGCTCGCCTGGAAGAGCTTGATGAACCGCAAAGCGACGGCAATTCTAACCATCATGACCGTTGCGATTTCAGTGGTACTCCTCTTGGGCGTCGAGCGTATCCGAACTCAAGCCAAGGATAGCTTCGCCAATACAATTTCAGGCACAGACCTCATTATTGGTGGACGCTCTGGGCAAGTGAACCTATTGCTCTATTCTGTGTTTCGTATTGGTAATGCGACCAACAACATCGATTGGAAAAGCTACCAAGAGTTTGCCAATCATCGTTCAGTCGATTGGGCTATTCCAATCTCGCTTGGCGACTCGCATAAAGGCTTCCGAGTTATGGGAACCAATCACAGTTACTTTGAGCATTACAAGTTTGGAAGTAAGCAACCACTAACATTCAGCAAGGGTAGAGAATTCAATGGTTTATTTGAAACCGTACTAGGTTCTGATGTCGCTAAACAACTTGGTTATGATATCGGTAGCGAAATCATCATTGCCCACGGCATTAGCGACGTTGGCTTTAGCCGTCATGACAATCTGCCATTTAAAGTTGTCGGTATCCTTGCACCTACAGGAACACCAGTCGACAAAACTGTCCATGTATCATTGGAAGCCATCGAAGCCATTCACGTTGGGTGGGAAAGTGGTGCGCGTTTGGGCCCGACACCCAAGGCACAAGATCTCAAAAACAGAGACTTTCAGCCCAAACAAATTACCGCTATGCTCGTTGGTTTGAAATCTCGTATTCAAACTTTCGCCCTGCAAAGACAAATTAACACCTACCCCAAAGAGCCGCTTAGCGCCATTATGCCCGGCGTTGCGTTGCATGAGTTATGGGGAATGATGTCGGTTGCAGAGCAAGCCCTAATGGCAGTATCTGGTTTTGTCGTGATTGCAGGGTTGTTAGGTATGTTAAGCAGTCTATTAACTAGCCTACAGGAACGCCGCCGTGAAATGGCGATTTTGCGTGCCATGGGAGCAAGGCCTCGTCATGTTTTCTCACTCTTAATTAGTGAAGCCAGCTTGCTTACTGCTGCTGGTATTATTACTGGCGTTACTGGGCTGTATGCCATTCTTGCTATCGCGCAGCCGATCATCCAACAGCACTATGGAATACATCTCACCTTAAGCATCTTATCTACTTATGAGTGGATGCTATTAGGTTTCGTACAATGCGCTGGTATTGTGATTGGTTTCATTCCCGCACTCCGCGCCTACCGACAGTCACTGAGTGACGGAATGACAATAAGGATTTAATAAAATGTGGAAAAAAATACTCGCAAGTTGCTTGCTGGTCGTCGCATTCACAGCGCCTGTTATGGCCAGCGAAGAACCATTGAAGCTTGACTGGATTGACCTTGTTCCAGAAAAAGAGCGTAAATTGTTCGACAGTATAGGCATGCCTGCATCTGATCACAGTGGTGGCGCAGCCCAACAGTCCAAGATTGGTAATGTTCGACCAGAACTGAACGGAAGCCAAGTTAAAATTCCAGGGTTTGTTATCCCACTTGAAGGTGATGCCGATACCGTCACCGAGTTTTTATTAGTGCCATATTTTGGAGCTTGTATTCACGTGCCACCACCGCCTCCAAACCAGATCATTTACGTGAAGTTTCCGAAAGGCGCGCCTGTTCAAGAGTTGTGGGATGTTATATATGTGGTTGGAACGTTGAAAACCGAGACGATAAACCACGAACTAGCAGAAACGGCTTACGTTATTGAGGGATCAGAAATAGAAGCCTACGACGATATGTAATTTAAGTCGTCGATAAGCCTCGCTACACCTAAGGCGTCACACTGGCGCCTTTTTTAGCTTTGTGCTACACGATATAACGAGATAAATACGCTAATACGCCCACATAAATAACCAAAAGAAACGCTATCGACAGGTGCTTTTTGAGTTTACCTGCTTCTGAGAACTTCATAGCCCCTCCAAAATAACGATAACAATTTTAACAACTCATTATCATTTTGAATAGCCCTATTCGTTCAAAAACTGAGAACTCCTGTCTGGTCGCTTGGTCAGATAAGGTGTAAATTTAAACGTGCGAACCGCGCAGTTCTTGGTAGGAAAACGAATGGCAGACCCGACAAAGCAACCTGTTGTCATCGAACATCAGTCAGACACAAAAAAAAATACGCAACAAGAAAAGAAACAAGGCTACATAAAAGACAGTGCTAGTAAGGTAAAAACCATTGCCCAAATACACGGTCTTGACGCCTTACTGCAAACCGAACCGCCAGCCAAATCTGCGTTTGAAAGAGCCCAATTGCGAGAGCAAAGGCGCCAAGAACAGCGACAAAAAAATTTAGAACAGATTTTAAAATTAGCGCACAGTTCATGCCGAGATGAGACAGCGGGAGAGCCAGACCAAGATTGGTTGCATCGATTTTTTGAGATGGCTCAAGACATCCATAACAGCGCGATGCAAAAGCTATGGGCTCAAGTGATGAAACGTGAAGTGACCAATCCGGGTTCAACATCCATGAAAGCGTTGAAAACCCTCAAAGATATGTCACCAAAGGAAGCACAAACTCTGCAAAGAGCCGCCTCTTTAGCATGCAGTTTTGGAGGGGATCACAGCAGAAAACTGCTGATTGGTTACAAAGCGCAAGGAGGCATATTTAGCTTCGGCAAGCGAGACGTCGCCAACAGCCTAAATATGGGAAGTTTTCAACTGCCGTATTCAAGCTTGTTGCTCTTAATTGAATTAGGGCTGCTGCACAGTGCCGAACTTGAATCTGGCGAAATTAGTATCGAGACACCGTTGGTCCTCACCTACCAAGGTAAAAACTTGTCACTGAACGTAAACAGTAAAGGTGTCCGCCTTTTATATTACCGCTTCACACCGACAGGTAATGAGCTCTGTACCTTGCTAGGAAACAAACCACATGCCAAATACTACGATCAAATGCTTGCACTGTTAAATCATAGATTTAGTGTCCATAGTGAAGCTAAAAGTACGGTTCATCATACCGTCTAGCCAGCTTGAGAAGCATTTGATCACCTATGATCCAAATACTTCTCCAGCTGCTCAAAGAGCTTTAGGTCACCTATGATCTAAATGCTTTTTTATCGGATCACACCGCGTTGTTTAAGATCGATTAAGCACAAATCCACCAGCTCATCGACACTCTTTTCTCCCGCGGGCAAATCGATTTCAGGGTTCTCTGGCGCTTGATATTCCGAATCAATACCAGTGAAATTAGGAATCTCTCCCGCACGGGCTTTACGGTATAAACCCTTAGGATCTCGACCTTCGCAAACCTCTAGAGATGCATTGACATACACTTCGATAAACTCGCCTTCTGGCAATAAATCGCGCACTAACTTCCGCTCTGCACGATGCGGTGAAATAAACGCCGACAGAACAATTAAACCCGCATCTGCCATCAACTTCGCCAGTTCACCAATGCGACGAATGTTCTCGCGACGGTCCTGTTCAGAAAAACCTAAATCGCTACACAAACCATGCCGTACATTGTCACCATCCAGTAAATAGGTGTGGTAACCCAATGCTGCAAGGCGATTTTCCAACGCCCCTGCTACGGTTGATTTACCCGCTCCAGATAAACCAGTGAACCACAATACGGCAGGTTTTTGCTTCTTTAATTCAGCACGAAACTGTTTATCAACCGAATGCTGGTGCCAAACAATGTTTTCATCTTTTACCGTCGTTTCGGCAGTCATAACGTATCCTTGTAAATATCGGAATTAAAACGGGAAAAAGACCGGGATCAAAGTAAGTACTAATACAGAGTACACAATCGAAATTGGCACTCCAATTCTCACGTAGTCGGTCAATTTGTAATTTCCTACGCTGTACACCAGCAGGTTAGTTTGGTAACCGTAGGGAGAGATAAAGCTCGCACTCGCGCCGAACAAAACCGCCATGATGAATGGCATCGGATCCACGCCATAACCCACCGCCATGCTATAGCCGATAGGAAAAGAAAGCGCAGCCGCGGCATTGTTTGTCACCAATTCAGTGAGTACCAATGTCATGATATAAGTCGCCACCAAGGCACCAAATACTCCCCAGCCATTAAACGCTTCAATAAACATCACTCCCATTCTTTCTGACAATCCAGAAGAGATCATCAGTTGAGCAATAGACAAAGCGGAACCGACAATCACGACGATATCGATCGGAAAACGGCGGCGCAGTTCTGAAATCTGCACAATACCAAACGCAATAAGCGCGATAAGGTACGCAGCTAGACCTTTAATAATCGGCACTAACTCTAATAGAGCGCATCCAATTACGGCTGCAAAGCCCAGTAATACAATGGAAGACTTATTCGTATCAAGCCGAGCGCTAGAGTCCAAGTCATGCACTAAAACAAACTCTTTACGATGAGCTCGGCGTTCAGACTCAAAACGCTTTCCTGGAACCAGAACTAACGTGTCTCCTGGCGCTAAGGTAATGCTACCCAAGCCACCTTCTAGGCGTTCGTGGCCTCGACGAATCGCCACAACAACGGCATCGAATCGGTCGCGGAATCGGCTCTCTTTGAGGGTTTTGTAGCAAAACGTCGCCGACGAGCTCACCACAACTTCGATAAAGTTTTGCCCATTTAAGTGCTGCTGACCAAACAACTTGAGGCCCGGAATTTCTTGCAGGGTCGCGACGCTCTCAACATCGCCACAAAATAACAGGCGGTCTTTTGCATTGAGCACAAAATCCGGTCCCACAGAAGAAACAGTAACACCATCGCGCACCACTTCTGCAAGAAACAGTTTGCGCAGCGCACGTAAATTATTCTCGCTGATCGTACGCCCAACTAGCGGTGAGCCTGGCTCAACGCGAGACTCAAGAAAGTAAGGTAAATCTTCTTGGTTTTGATCATCATAATTCGGTAGCAAGTAGCTGAGCGGGATAAGAATCAACATCCCTCCCACCAGCACAGCCAAACCTATCATCGTAGGTGTAAAAAAGCTCAGGCTCGGTAAGCCTGCGTCTTCGACAAAGCTGTTGATGATTAAGTTAGTCGACGTACCAATCAAAGTTAACGTGCCACCAAAAATGGCGGCGTAAGACAAGGGAATAAGTAATTTCGAAGGTGCATGCTGCTGATTACGCTTAATCGCCCCAATCAATGAGACAACCACAGCGGTATTATTCGTAAATGAAGAAAGCAAGGCGGTCGACACACCGAGCTTAGCAATCACGCTGCCTAACTGGCCCTCAGAGATACTTCGGCTCACCCAACTGATCAGCAGTGTTTTTTCTAGAGCACAGGATGCAAGAATCAATAAAACCAGGGTTAACAATGAAGAGTTGGTAAAATTGGATGCGATAGTGGCTGAATCCATCATCCCAGCCATGAATGCAATAAAAGCGGCACCCGCAAAGACGTAACTAGGCTTAATTTTCGTGACAAGCAAGCAAGTGATAATGCCAAGCAAAATCGCTAACACAAACCCTTGTTCCCACATAGCCTTTCCTTACCAAATAGCCCCAAAGGGCACAACAACGACTCATTTATCCATGAAACACCGACAAACGAGTAAACAGACAAAAATCAGCGCAAGCGAAAAGAACGTCAGAATGCTCGGTTTTCTTGGGCTCCACCGAAGCATTCTGGTATTAGGAGAATACCTAACGACATTTCGCAATTCAGTTAGGTAGCGACGCCCCAAGTACAACAGCAGACAGAGCCTGAAATTATCGTACTTGGGTAAGTCAGTTACTTTTTCAGAAACTGGCTGACGTCTTTTGCTTCCCAGTGTGGGAAGTGTTTACGGACAAGCGCATTAAGCTCAACTTCAAACGCAGAGATGTCCGTCAAATCGTGCTCAACCACGGCGAGGCTCTCTTTAACCATGCCAGCACCAACCGTCACGTTTGTCAGACGATCGATAATGATAAAGCCACCGGTATCTGCACAGTCTTGATAATTGTCCAGCGCGACTGACTCATTAAGAGACCATTCACACAAACCAATACCATTCAATGGCAGCTCTGCCGAGCTATGAGTCGAGAGATTATTAATGTCATATTGATGACGAATCGCTTCAACATGACCTACGGTTTTCTTACCTGCGATTTTGATGTCATAGTCACGACCCGGTTGCAGGGGTTGCTCTGTCATCCACACCACATCGGCAAGCAAATGGTTTGTGGTTTCCACTTGAGCATTATCTAGAACAATCAAATCGCCACGGCTAATATCGATCTCATCGCTTAGCGTCAGAGTGACAGCTAATCCGGCACGAGCTTCTTCGATATCACCATCAAAGGTCACAATACGTGCCACAGTTGACGTTTTACCCGATGGCAATGCTTTAATGGCATCACCGACTTTGATCGAACCAGAAGAAATGGTCCCCGCAAAACCACGGAAATCGAGGTTAGGACGATTAACGTATTGCACAGGGAAGCGGAATTCACCCGCGCCTTTTTCTTGATCCACATCGACCGTTTCAAGAAGCTCAAGCAATGATGGGCCTTTAAACCAAGTCAGGTTTTGGCCTTTATCCACCACATTGTCCCCTTCAAGCGCTGAGATCGGGATGATTTGAATATCAATATCCCCTGTCAGATTCTCAGAGAACTTCAGATACTCATCGCGGATCTCTTCAAAGCGCTCTTGGGAGTAATCCACTAAGTCCATCTTGTTGATCGCGACAACAAAGTGCTTCAAGCCCAACAGGTTGGAAATGAAAGAGTGACGACGAGTTTGATCGAGAATGCCCTTACGTGCATCAACCAGAATCACAGCTAAGTCACATGTCGATGCACCTGTAGCCATGTTACGTGTGTACTGCTCGTGTCCAGGAGTATCTGCAATGATGAATTTACGTTTCTGCGTCGAGAAATAGCGGTAAGCTACATCAATCGTGATCCCCTGCTCGCGCTCAGCTTGTAAGCCATCGACCAACAACGCAAGGTCAGGCTTTTCACCCGTGGTGCCCACACGTTGGCTGTCTGAGTGCACTGCCGCTAGCTGATCTTCATAAATTTGTTTTGAGTCATGGAGTAAGCGACCGATTAATGTACTTTTACCGTCATCCACCGAGCCACAAGTCAAGAATCTAAGTAACGACTTGTACTGGTGTTGTGTTAAATAGCCTTCGATACCAAGCTCGGCTAATTGAGCTTCAACTGCACTGTTCATTATCTTTCCTTAGATCCTTTAGAAGTAACCTTGACGTTTCTTAAGCTCCATCGATCCTGACTGATCGTGGTCGATCGCTCGGCCTTGGCGCTCACTCGACGTTGCCACCAGCATCTCTTCGATAATGCCAGTTAAAGTGTTTGCTTCAGACTCGATGGCCCCAGTCAATGGATAACAACCAAGGGTACGGAAGCGCACGCTCTTCTCTTCAATCACTTCACCCGGTTGAAGCTCCATACGATCATCATCCACCATGATCAGCATGCCATCGCGTTCAACAACTGGGCGTTTGTCCGCGAGGTAAAGCGGCACGATCTCGATGTTTTCTAAATAGATGTATTGCCAGATATCAAGCTCAGTCCAGTTAGACAGTGGGAATACACGAATGCTCTCACCCTTATTAACCTGACCGTTGTACGTCTTCCATAGCTCAGGACGTTGGTTTTTAGGGTCCCATGTATGGTTCTTATCGCGGAATGAATACACGCGCTCTTTCGCCCGTGATTTCTCTTCGTCGCGGCGCGCACCACCAAAGGCAGCATCAAAACCGTACTTGTTCAGCGCTTGTTTTAAGCCTTGAGTCTTCATGATGTCAGTGTGCTTAGAAGAACCATGAACAAACGGGCTACAGCCCATGGCTAGACCTTCTGGATTCTTATGTACCAAAAGCTCAAAACCGTATTTGGCCGCGGTGCGATCACGAAATTCAATCATCTCGCGGAACTTCCAATCGGTGTCAACATGCAGCAATGGAAATGGAATCTTACCTGGGTAAAAAGCTTTACGCGCAAGGTGCAGCATCACTGATGAGTCTTTACCAATCGAATACATCATGACTGGGTTATCAAACTCAGCCGCAACTTCACGGATGATGTGGATACTCTCCGCTTCGAGTTGTTTAAGGTGAGTTAAACGTTGTTGGTCCATGTTTTGTATTTCCTTTTTAAGCTTGAAGGCGCATTACGTCTCTAATCTTTGGTCTGAAATTATATGGAGTTGGCAATAGCACTTTTGTTGAATTCAGTACTAGACAAAAACCAGTCTAACTTTTGAGACAGTCGCACTACCTCTCCGACAACAATCAAAGATGGCGACTGTGCTTCCTTCGATAAATCAGAGAGTTGGGAGAGTTCTCCCGTAAATACTTTTTGTTGAATCTGCGTGCCACGCTCAATAATGGCAATCGGAGTCGACGCTGAACGGCCATGCTTAATGAGTTGATTCTGAATATAGTGTGATTTCATCAGCCCCATGTAGATCACTAAAGTCTGATTCCCACGCGCCAACGTGGACCAATCCATCTCATCACTTTCTTTTTTCAAGTGGCCAGTCACAAAGATGGCCGATTGCGCATACTCACGATGAGTCAGTGGAATACCAGCATAAGCGGTTGCGCCAGCTGCTGCGGTAATGCCAGGGACAACTTGAAAACGAATGCCAGCATCAGCAAGCACTTCTAACTCTTCACCACCACGACCGAATACAAACGGATCACCACCTTTAATGCGCACTACTTTGTAGCCCTGCTTGGCAAAATCCACCAAAAGCTGATTCGTCTTCTCCTGCGGCACACTGTGATGCCCAGCTCGCTTCCCAACGCACACTAAAATCGTATCGCTTGGAATCAATGCCATGATTTCTTCAGACACCAAGTAGTCGTACAAAACCACGTCAGCTTGCTGCAAGCAGTTCAGTGCTTTCACCGTCAGAAGTTCAGGATCGCCTGGTCCTGCACCTACTAAGGCGACTTCACCAGGCTGTAGCGATTGCTTTGCAAAACGAGTAACACCAGCGACTGGGTTGTCAGAAACTAACCGGGGCTTTGGTTTAGGAAAAGAAGTGACTGAATCGTTCGTTGCCATGTGCTTGCTCATCGTCCATTGATATCGTTATGCAAGCATTATGGCGGGGCGTTTATATTACCTGAAATTCTAAAATTTCATTTTTTATTCAAAAATCTGCTAAGAAGTTTTTGTTTGGTCTCATTCAAAAGCGTGCAAAAGTCGGCGGTTAATATGAATAAGGTTCAGTAAACTGATTAATGTTCACAGTTTTCTGTATCTTTATCATCGAGTTGCACCTGTGTTTGATACATTACGCAGTGCGATTTCCCCTTATCATCGAATTGGAGCACCAAATGAAAGTGGCAGTTCATCCTATTTCCCTCGCAGTATTAAGTGGCATGCTAACGCTTGCTGGCCCAGCAATGGCCGATACCATCAAGCTTCGTATTATCGAAACCACCGACATTCACACCAACGTAATGGATTACGATTACTACAAAGACCAACCATCACAGCAAATCGGTTTAAGTCGCGCAGCAACAATAGTGAAACAAGCTAAGTCCGAGGCAGAAAACTCGGTACTAGTAGATAACGGTGATTTAATTCAGGGCAGCCCAATGGGCGATTACATGGCGGCAAAGGGGATTAATCCCGGCGACGTGCACCCAGTCTACAAAGCGATGAACAAGCTAGACTACGATGTGGGCAACATTGGCAATCATGAGTTCAACTATGGCTTAGATTTCCTACAAACGACGTTGAAGGGGGCAAACTTCCCTTACATCAATGCAAACGTATTTGATAAACAAACCGGTGAGCATTACTTCAAGCCTTACCTCATCAAAACTCACACATTTAAAGACACAGACGGCGAAGCGCATCAAATAAAAGTGGGTTACATCGGCTTTGTACCACCACAAATTATGGTGTGGGATAAGAAAAACTTAGAAGGCAAAGTCTTTGCTAAAGACATTAAGGAAACAGCAGAGAAACTGATTCCTCAAATGAAGAAAGAAGGCGCAGACGTGATTGTGGCGATTCCACACTCGGGCATTTCTACTGATCCATACAAACTAGGCGCAGAAAACTCTGTTTACTACCTCACAGAAGTTGAAGGTATTGATGCGATTGCTTTTGGCCACTCTCACGCCGTCTTCCCAGGGAAAGACTTCGCAAACCTACCTGGTGTTGATATAGATAGAGGGACCATCAATGGTGTGACGTCAGTGATGCCGGGTCGCTGGGGAAGTCATGTAGGTGTGATGGATTTGATGCTGAAAGAGAAAGACGGCAGATGGCAAGTCGTCGAAGGCCAAGCAGAAGCACGCCCTATCTTCGATAAAGTAAATAAGAAGTCATTAGCTAAAGCCGATGAAGATATTGTGAAAGCGTTAGAAGAAGATCACAAAGGCACTCGTGAATTTGTAAATCAACCAATCGGCAAAGCAAATGATGTCATGTACAGCTTCTTGGCATTAGTGCAGGACGACCCCACCATTCAAATCGTTAACCTTGCTCAGAAAGACTACGTAGAACGCTTTATTCAAGGCGACCCAGACCTTTCTGACATTCCAGTACTGAGTGCGGCAGCACCATTTAAAGTCGGCGGTCGTAAGAACGATCCGAATAACTTTACAGAAGTAGAATCCGGTCAGCTCACCTTCCGTAATGCGGCCGATCTTTACTTATATCCAAACACCTTGGTTGCGATGAAAGTGAAAGGTAAAGAAGTTCGCGAATGGCTAGAGTGCAGTGCGGGTCAATTCAACCACATCGACATCAACAATCCTGAACCGCAATCTTTGATTGATTGGGATAATTTCCGTACGTACAACTTCGATGTTATTGATGGGGTTAACTACCAAATCGACGTTACCCAACCACCGAAGTACGATGCGGATTGTAAAGTGATTAATCCGGATTCTCAGCGTATTGTGAACCTGACGTTCAATGGTAAGCCTGTCAATCCGAAGCAAGATTTCATCATCGCAACCAATAACTACCGTGCTTATAGCAATACTTTCCCTGGTACAGGCCCAGATTTCATTGCATTTGACGCACCAGATGAAAACCGCTCTGTCGTCGCCACTTATATTTCTCGCGTGAGTGAAGAAAAAGGAGAAGTGACACCAAGCGCTGACAACAACTGGTCTTTCGCACCGATTAAGTCCGATAACAAGCTAGATATTCGTTTCGAAACCTCCCCTAGCGATAAAGCGGCGCAGTTCATCAAAGAGAAAGGACAATACCCAATGAAGCGCGTGTCAACAGATGACATTGGTTTCGCGATTTATCAAATCGATTTGAATAAATAAGGTTGATTTGACAGCAACACTAAGCGGCTCTCATGAGCCGCTTTTTTGTTATCAATAAAACCCGTTAAAATAAAGAAAACCGTTTCTGAGTTATCACATGCACAGCGATCTTTTTTCAGACTTAGTCAAACATGGCTTTTTAGAGACAGAAGCAAACCAACTTATTGAAAATGGTGAGTTGCTCGAACTGCCTACACGCCACATTCTTAATCACCAAGGGGAGTTTAGCTCACACCTTTACTTCATCATTGAGGGGTTATGCCACGCAAGCTATCTCACGGAGCACGGCAAAGAATTCAGTAAAGAATTTTATTGGGAGAAGGACTGGGTTATCGGGTTTGAGAGCATAATAAAGGACCAACCTTCGCCTTACTTATTGGAAACGCTGAGCGCTTGTCAGCTATTTTGCTTGCCAATTGAAACGTTGCATCACTGGCGAGCAGAAAAGCACGCCATTTACTTAAAGCTACTCGAAAACCAACTGGTTAATAAAGAGAACAAAGAACGCTTTATGTTGCTCTACTCTCCAGAGGAACGATATCAATTATTTTGCGCTCATTACCCAGATTTAAAGCAACGTATTACCGATAGTCAAATTGCGGCCTACCTCGGCATTACGCCAATCAGTTTGAGCCGAATCAAAGCGCGCTTAACCAAAGATCACACTCTCAAATAAACTCAAAAAAGAAAAAAGCTCTTCAAACGAAGAGCTTTTTCTCTGCTATTTAAGAATTCGCGCCCGGAACTGGCGCCCTTTCATCTTGCCGTTACTAATGGTTTGTAGAGCCTTTTTAGCCACAGATTTTTCGACGGCAACATAAGCGCGCACAGGGAATAGGTGAATCTTTCCGACTTGAGAGCCTGGAATACCATTTTTTCCTGTCAAACAACCTAAAATATCACCCGGTCGTACTTTCTGTTTCTTACCGCCATCAATGTTAATCGTCACCATCTTCGCTTGGTATGGCTGCTGATTTGATTTGGCAGGCAATGTTGCTGGTACCACGTCCATCTCTAGGTATTCTTCAATACGAGCTACACGTAAACCGTCTTTCTCACCAAAAAAGCTGAACGCTAAACCTTTACTACCCGCACGACCTGTACGACCAATACGGTGCACATGAACCTCAGGATCGCGCGATAGCTCAAAGTTAAAGACAGCATCAAGATTATCAACGTCCAAACCACGCGCCGCAACGTCTGTTGCAACAAGGATAGACACACTCTTGTTAGCAAACTGCACCAATGCTTGGTCGCGTTCACGCTGCTCTAAGTCCCCATGGATATCGATAACGCTGAATCCTTTGTGATGCAACTCATCTGCGACACTTTGCACTTCTTTTTTGGTATTACAAAAAACAACCGCGGACTCTGGTTGGTGAGTCAGCAGCAAATTCGCCAATGCTTCATCACGCGCTTCCGAGCCTTCAACTTTATAGAAGTACTGCGCAATGCTTGAAGTATCATGCGTCGATTCCACCTTAATCACTTCCGGTGTCTGCATTATACGCTGCGCAATTTGCTCAATTTTTTCTGGAAAAGTAGCACTGAAAAGTAGAGTTTGACGCTGCTTTGGCGCTGCATCGATGATTGCATCTAATGCGTCTTGGAAACCCATGTCCAACATGCGATCAGCTTCATCTAGCACCAAGGTATTCAGTTCGCTAAGATCAATTCGGCCTTTCTCAAGGTGATCCAAAATACGACCAGGTGTACCAACTAGAATATGCGCACCATGCTCCAGCGAACCAATTTGTGGCCCCATTGGCATCCCACCGCAGAGAGTAAGCACTTTAATATTATGAATGCCGCGACCTAAAGTACGAATTTCCTTCGCTACTTGGTCTGCAAGCTCACGTGTTGGACACAATACTAATGACTGGACACGAAAGCGTTTGACGTTGAGGTTCGATAAAACCCCTAAACCAAATGCAGCGGTTTTACCTGAGCCCGTTTTACCCTGCCCGATGACATCACGATGTTTTAGGATTGCAGGCAAGCTCAAAGCTTGAATTGGCGTCATGTGGGTATAGTTCAGGGAATCAAGTGTGGCGAGTAACGCTGGGTTCAGCCCAACTTGATCGAATGTTTGTTTGCTCACGGGGATATCCTCAGGTGAGATGGAAAGAGGGCACATTATCACCAGATTTGGTGGGAAAACCAGTGCTAATTAACCTTTGTTAATGAGTATGAGCTCAAAACAAAGTAAAGTCAGTCACTCTATTCTCATTACGGATAACAACATGCTCACTTGGATTACTTTGCCCTTTGCTCAGCTAACAACCACACAGCTGTATGAAATGATGAAATTGCGTGTGGATGTATTCGTTGTTGAACAAACCTGCCCTTACCCTGAACTGGATGGTAAGGACACGCTGGAAGGCGTTTATCATCTAATAGGCTATCACGGTGATGAACTGGTTGCTTGCGCAAGATTACTGCCCGCAGGCACTACGTATGACAATGTGAGTATTGGTCGAGTGGTGACAAAGCAGACCGCGCGAGGCGGTGGCTTAGGTCATAAGTTATTGGACAAGGCCTTGGCACAATGCGAAACATTATGGCCAGGGCAGACAATAGATATAGGTGCTCAAGAACACCTCATCCAGTTTTATGCTAGTCATGGATTCAAGGTTATCTCAGAGTGCTATCTTGAAGATGGTATCCCTCATGTGGATATGCGGAAAGAATCCGTAGCGCAATAAGCTTCAATTCGATTGGTTACTATGAAAACTAATCGCTATGAAAGACTAACTAAAAAGACGCGATATCTTCGCGTCTTTTCATTTGAAGCGTTTACTTGTTACGTCCAAAGGTCCCATCCGATAAACGGAAAAACATAACGGACCGCCCGCTTTTTTCCAGCTGTAGCATATCTAACTCACCTTCGTCACTAAGCTTAAAGCGAATCAATTGTCCCTGCTTTATTTGGCTTAGCGGCTTATCACTGCCTTCTATTTTGACCAGAGCGCTAAGATCCGCCATAGAGAGCTGATTACTTCTGAAAACCTGCGCTAATGTATCACCATTTTTAACCGTGTACTCTTTCCAGTCTTCAGATTTCGGTCCAGAGTTCTGAGAGGTTCTCTGCTGGCTTAAACTCTGCGCGTTCAGCTCAATCGCTACGCGTGGATGATCGACCTCAGTCTGCTCAACTGGTTGATCTGTTTTATTAGGCAAAGGAATAACAAGGAGTACCAGAATCAATGGCACTAAGACCATCAAAGCACGCTGGTGAAATTTAGGCAGACGCAACCAAAACTGCTTAACAGGCTGTATACGCTCCAACCATTGCTCTTTGTTGAACGGCTGCTTCCAGTCGATAGCAGCGAATTTTTGTTTAACCAATTCGACATAGTCGACTTGCTGCTTTTTCTTTCTGCGACGATTCATTGTAATGAGTCCCTTAACACTTCTACGGCCAGTATAAAAATACCGACGCGGAGAGTATATGTTTTTCACCAAACTAAAATGGAATTGGGATTAAATTAGCAGAAATTTCACTTGGAGTAAGAGATAAGTCACAACCTGGCCGCCTCAATTAAGCATTCAGTCGCAATCATTTAAACCTAAGCTCGAAACTGATATCCTGTTGCCTTTATCACTCCTAATAAGAGCGACATTCATGTCTGAAATTAAATTTGAAACTGCAGAACAAAAAGCAAGCTACGGCATTGGTCTGCAAATGGGTCAGCAACTTGCAGGCTCTGGTCTTGAAGGTCTTAGCGTTGATGCTATCGCAGCGGGTATTGCAACAGCACTAACTGGTGACATGCCATCAATCGAAATTGATGAAATCAACAAAGCACTACAAGAACTTCACACTCGTGCAGAAACAGCTCGCCAAGAAGCAGCAAAAATTGCGGCAGCAGAAGGCGAAGCGTTCCTAAAAGACAACGCTCTACGACCTGAAGTTAATGTTCTAGACTCTGGTCTTCAGTACGAAATCATTTCTGAAGGTACTGGTGCAGTTCCTACAGCAGAAAGCTCAGTTCGCGTTCACTACCACGGTGAGCTAACTGACGGTACTGTATTCGATAGCTCTGTATCTCGCGGTCAACCTGCTGAATTCCCTGTTACAGGTGTAATCAAAGGTTGGGTAGAGGCACTACAACTAATGCCTGTTGGCTCTAAGTGGAAGCTATACGTACCACAAGATCTTGCGTACGGTGAGCGTGGCGCTGGTGCGGCTATCCCTCCATTTGCAGCTTTAGTTTTCGAAGTAGAACTACTAGATATTCTTTAATTGAAACCATTTTCAATTATGATTTAATAAAACGGCGCATTAGCGCCGTTTTTTTGTCTAAACTGAATAGACTTTCTCACCTCTGAACCTTTCACTCTGATAGCCTTTAAAAATAAAATCAATTTTAAAAAACGCTCAACCTTTGGAGGTACTATGCGTAAAACACTCCTAACTCTAGCACTCCTATCAATCAACATTGGTAGTGCGCACGCATTCTTAGATTCAGTCACTCAAAAAAGTAAAGAAAGTGGCCTGATGGACATGGTCGGCAGCAGCTTGAACACCGAGTCATCTCCATTAACAGACATGCTAACTAGCCAATTACCAGTATCCACTGAGCAAGCAGCCGGAGGCAGTGGTGCGCTACTCGCTTTGGCTCAAAGCCAGCTTTCGCAAGAAAATAGTAGTGAATTACAGTCTTTGATTCCTGGACTTTCAAACTTACAAGGGGCACAAAGCTTACTAGGAAATATTGAGAATATCAGTGCAGTAAAAAGTGCATTCGATACGTTAGGTTTAGACCCATCTATGATCAGTCAGTTTGCTCCAGTAATCTTGGATTACTTGAACAAGCAAGGCGCTAGCGAAGGGCTTCTAAGTTCGTTGGGCGGGTTGTGGAATACTAGTAAATAAGCGTAAGTGATAATCACTTTTTAAATTGCCAGTCTGCATGGGTTGAAATAAATGTAGGCTGGATATAAAGGTTTACTGAATTACAGATACAAAAAAGCCGAGCTAATGCTCGGCTTTCTCGTTCTTACGAACTGATTACTCAGCAGCTTCTTCAGCAGCTGGGCGATCTACAAGCTCAATGTAAGCCATTGGAGCTTTATCACCAGCACGGAAGCCAGCTTTTAGGATACGAGTGTAACCGCCCTGACGAGCAGCAAAACGTGGACCTAGTTCGTTAAATAGTTTTGCAACTACTTCGTTGTCACGAGTACGTGCAAATGCTAGACGACGGTTAGCAACACTGTCAGTCTTAGCTAGTGTAATCAAAGGCTCAACTACGCGACGTAGCTCTTTTGCTTTTGGCAAAGTAGTCTTGATAACTTCATGACGTACTAGAGAGCTAGCCATGTTGCTGAACATCGCTTTGCGATGTGAGCTGTTGCGGTTGAGTTGACGACCACTCTTACGATGGCGCATGACCTAATCCTTCTAACTAGTATCGATTAATCTTCAGCGATTGATGCAGGTGGCCAGTTTTCTAGGCGCATGCCCAGAGACAGACCACGTGACGCAAGTACGTCTTTAATCTCAGTAAGAGATTTTTTACCAAGGTTAGGCGTTTTAAGTAGCTCAACCTCAGTACGTTGTACTAGATCACCGATGTAGTGAATCGCTTCTGCTTTCAGACAGTTAGCAGAGCGAACTGTTAGTTCAAGATCGTCTACAGGACGCAGTAGGATCGGATCGAATTCTGGCTTCTCTTCCTTCTCCTCAGGAACTCGTACATCACGAAGATCTACGAATGCATCCAATTGTTCAGCTAGGATTGTAGCTGCACGACGGATTGCTTCCTCAGGTTCTAGAGTACCGTTTGTTTCCATATCGATAACAAGCTTGTCTAGATCAGTACGCTGTTCTACACGAGCTGCTTCTACAGCGTAGGCAATTTTGTCTACTGGGCTGTAAGTAGCATCTACTAGTAGGCGACCGATAGGACGCTCGTCTTCTTCGTTATGGATACGCGCAGAAGCTGGAACATAACCACGACCACGTTCAACTTTGATACGCATTGCGATCTCAGCGTTGTCATCCGTTAGGTGACAAATTACGTGTTCAGGGTTAGCGATCTCTACATCACCATCATGGGTGATGTCACCTGCAACCACAGGGCCCGAGCCTGATTTGTTCAAAGTAATGAACACTTCATCTTTGCCTTCGGCAACGCGCACAGCCAAACCTTTAAGGTTTAGAAGAATTTCAAGAATATCTTCTTGAACGCCTTCTTTCGTGCTGTACTCATGAAGTACGCCTTCAATTTCTACTTCTGTTACAGCACAACCTGGCATAGAAGATAGAAGGATGCGGCGAAGTGCATTACCCAGAGTATGACCAAAGCCACGCTCTAATGGCTCAAGAGTTACTTTTGCGTGAGTCGAGCTGATTTGTTCGATGTCAACTAGACGTGGCTTAAGAAATTCTGTTACAGAACCCTGCATTGTGTCCTCTCTTTAGTTTAAACCTTACTTAGAGTAAAGCTCGACGATCAATTGTTCGTTGATGTCAGCTGATAGATCAGAACGCTCAGGCATACGCTTGAATGTACCTTCCATCTTGCCACCATCTACTTCAATCCAAGTTGGTTTTTCACGTTGTTCAGCAACTTCTAGAGCAGCTTTGATACGAGCTTGCTGTTTAGCTTTCTCGCGAATAGAAACAACGTCATTAGCCGCTACTTTGAAAGAAGGAACGTTTACAACTTTACCGTTTACTAGGATAGCTTTGTGGCTAACTAGCTGACGTGCTTCTGCGCGAGTTGCGCCAAAGCCCATGCGGTAAACTACGTTATCAAGACGACCTTCAAGAAGCTGAAGTAGGTTTTCACCAGTGTTGCCTTTTAGGCGAGCAGCTTCTTTGTAGTAGTTACGGAATTGTTTTTCTAGAACGCCGTACATACGACGTACTTTTTGCTTCTCACGAAGCTGAACGCCATACTCAGATAGACGACCGCGACGAGCGCCGTGTACACCTGGTGCGTTATCAATTTTACACTTGGTATCGATCGCGCGAACACCAGACTTAAGGAATAAGTCAGTGCCTTCACGACGGCTAAGCTTCAGCTTAGGACCCAAATATCTTGCCATGATTCTTCTCCAATTGTCCTAGAAACGTTATACGCGACGTTTCTTAGGTGGACGACAACCGTTATGAGGGATTGGTGTAGCATCAACGATGTTTGTGATGCGGAAACCAGCGGCGTTTAGTGCACGAACAGTAGATTCGCGACCTGGACCAGGACCCTTAACCATAACTTCCAAGTTCTTTAGGCCGTATTCTTTAGCCATTTCAGCACAACGCTCAGCAGCAACCTGTGCAGCGAACGGAGTAGACTTACGAGAACCACGGAAACCAGAACCACCTGCAGTAGCCCATGCAAGAGCGTTACCTTGACGGTCAGTAATGGTTACGATTGTGTTATTGAAAGAAGCATGGATGTGCGCAACGCCATCTGCAACTTGCTTGCGTACGCGCTTACGAGCGCGAGTTGGTTGTTTAGCCATTGTACTCTACCTTCCCGATTATTTCTTGATCGGCTTACGCGGACCCTTACGGGTGCGAGCGTTGGTTTTAGTACGCTGTCCACGTAGTGGTAGACTGCGACGATGACGAAGACCACGGTAACAGCCAAGGTCCATAAGACGCTTGATGTTCATAGATACTTCACGACGTAGATCACCTTCTACAGTGTACTTAGCTACACCATCACGCAGTTGATCGATCTGCTCTTCAGTTAGTTCACTGATCTTAACATTTTCAGCAATACCCACTTCAGCTAGGATAGCTTGAGAGCGAGTTTTACCGATGCCGTAGATCGCTGTTAGAGCGATTACTGCATGTTTCTGATCAGGAATGTTAATGCCTGCTATACGGGCCATTATTCACTCCTAAGTGTTTCTATAAAAGAATTAGCCGCAGCAAAGCCCGTTATGGATACGCTGCGGAATACTACTTCTTTTGCACGCAAAAGGTAGGCCGAGGAATATACTCGACCCAACCTTCATTTTCAAGTAAAAATTTCTGCTAATTAGCCTTGGCGCTGTTTGTGCTTTGGCTCACTGCAAATCACGCGAACGACACCGTTACGCTTGATTACTTTACAGTTACGGCAGATTTTTTTAACGGAAGCACGAACTTTCATTGCTAAACTCCGTAAATGAAACTGAGTCTACCGCCGGATTAACGGCCGTAGCCTTTCAGATTCGCTTTCTTCAACACAGAATCATACTGTTGAGACATCAGATGAGTCTGTACCTGTGCCATAAAGTCCATAATTACAACAACTACGATTAGTAGCGATGTACCGCCGAAGTAGAAACGTACGTTCCACGCGACCATCATGAACTCGGGAATCAGACAGATAAAGGTAATGTACAGTGCACCAGCAAGGGTTAGACGTGTCATTACTTTATCAATGTATTTCGCTGTCTGCTCACCTGGGCGGATACCGGGTACGAATGCACCAGACTTCTTCAAGTTATCTGCTGTTTCACGTGGGTTGAAAACCAACGCAGTGTAGAAGAAACAGAAGAAGATAATTGCTGCTGCATAAAGCATTACATACAACGGTTGACCTGGGCTAAGAGCCAAAGACACGTCAGTTAACCAACCGAACGCGCTGCTCTCACCGTTTTGACCAAACCACTGAGCCAATGTTCCTGGGAACAAGATAATACTTGATGCAAAAATCGCTGGAATTACACCTGCCATGTTAATTTTAAGAGGCAAGTGCGAGCTTTGCGCAGCAAATACTTTACGACCTTGTTGACGTTTCGCATAGTTAACGACGATTCGGCGTTGACCACGTTCCATGAAAACAACGAAGTAAATTACTGCAAAAGCTAATACCGCGATTAGCAACAGAAGAAGTACATGCAATTCACCTTGACGCGCTTGCTCGATTGTTTGACCGATTGCAGAAGGCAATCCAGCAACAATACCTGCAAAAATTAGTATCGAAATACCATTACCAATTCCGCGCTCTGTAATTTGTTCACCTAACCACATCAAGAACATGGTACCGGTTACTAAACTTACGGTAGCAATTAGCGTAAACATGGTTTGGTTGATAACAACCAGATTGTCGACCATGTTTGGTAGGCCAGTTGCAATACCTATAGCTTGGAAGGTTGCAAGTACAAGCGTGCCGTAGCGTGTGTATTGGCTTATCTTACGACGGCCTGCTTCACCCTCTTTTTTGAGTTCAGCTAACGCTGGATGAACTACAGTTAGCAATTGGACAACAATAGATGCCGAAATATACGGCATGATGCCCAATGCTAATATAGATGCACGCTCAAGAGCACCACCGGAGAACATGTTAAACATTTCAACGATGGTACCTTTTTGCTGTTCGAACAAATCGGCAAGTACAGCAGCGTCAATACCAGGAATCGGCACAAAAGAGCCGGCTCGGAATACTAAAAGTGCACCAATTACGAATAACAAGCGCGACTTTAGTTCACTTAAGCCGCTCTGAGCACTACGAAAATCTTGTCCTGGTTTCTTAGCCATCTGTACCTCGTTCCTCGAGATTATTCCTCGATTTTACCGCCTGCAGCTTCGATTGCAGCTTTAGCGCCTTTAGTCACACGTAGACCTTTAACAGTCACTGCTTTGTTGATTTCACCAGAAAGAACAACTTTTACAAATTCGATGTTCTTAGTGATGATGTTAGCAGCTTTAAGACTGTTTAGATCAACTACGTCACCAGAAACTTTCGCTAGCTCAGCTAGACGAACTTCAGCAGACACTAGGCTCTTGCGAGAAGTGAAACCGAATTTTGGTAGACGTTGTTTCAGAGGCATCTGACCGCCTTCGAAACCTGGACGAACACTGCCGCCAGAACGTGATTTTTGACCTTTGTGACCACGGCCACCAGTTTTACCTAGGCCTGAACCGATACCACGACCTACTCGCTTCGCAGAAGTTTTCGCGCCAGCAGCCGGTGCTAGAGTATTCAAACGCATTCTGATTACTCCTCAACTTTAACCATGTAGTAAACCTTGTTGATCATACCGCGAATACACGGAGTATCTTCAAGTTCTACTGTGTGGTTGATTTTACGAAGACCTAGACCGCGCAAAGTAGCTTTGTGCTTTGGCAGACGACCAATTGAGCTTTTAGTTTGAGTTACTTTAATAGTTGCCATGGTGTTCTTACTCCGAAATAGATTCAACAGTTAGACCACGTTTAGCAGCAACCATTTCTGGTGACTTCATGCTACCTAGTGCATCGATCGTTGCACGAACGATGTTGATAGGGTTCGTAGAACCGTACGCTTTAGATAGTACGTTGTGTACACCAGCAACTTCTAGTACTGCACGCATCGCACCACCTGCGATAACACCAGTACCTTCTGCAGCAGGCTGCATGTAAACTTTAGAGCCCGAATGGCGACCTTTCACTGGGTGGTGAAGAGTGCCTTCGTTTAGAGCGATCGTAGTCATGTTACGACGCGCTTTTTCCATTGCTTTTTGAATCGCTGCAGGTACTTCACGAGCTTTGCCGTAACCGAAACCTACACGACCGTTACCGTCACCAACTACTGTTAGTGCAGTGAAGCTCATGATTCGACCACCTTTAACCGTTTTAGAAACACGGTTAACTGCGATTAGCTTTTCTTGCAAATCATTCGCTTGAACTTGTTGTTCTTTAGCCATCTTCCAACCCTACCTTAGAATTTCAGACCAGCTTCGCGAGCAGATTCTGCTAGCGCCGCTACTCGACCGTGGTATTGGAAACCAGAACGATCAAATGCAACTGCAGTTACGCCCTTCTCTAGAGCGCGCTCAGCAATAGCTTTACCCACTGCTTTAGCTGCATCAACGTTACCAGTGTATTTCACTTGCTCACGGATCGCTTTTTCTACAGTAGAAGCTGCTGCGATAACCTCAGAGCCGTTAGCCGCGATAACCTGTGCGTACACGTGACGAGGAGTACGGTGTACAACTAGGCGAGTCGCACCCAGTTCTGCAATCTTACGACGTGCACGTGTAGCACGACGGATGCGAGATGCTTTCTTATCCATAGTGTTACCTTACTTCTTCTTAGCTTCTTTAGTACGCACATTTTCATCTGCGTAACGAACACCTTTGCCTTTGTATGGCTCAGGCTCACGGTAAGAACGAATGTCAGCCGCAACTTGACCAACTAGCTGCTTGTCAGCACCAGTGATCACGATTTCAGTTTGGCTTGGACATTCAGCTTTAATACCCGCTGGCAACTCGTGCTCAACTGGGTGTGAGAAGCCTAGTGTTAGACCTACAGCGTTGCCTTTGATAGCAGCACGGTAACCTACACCTTTAAGAGTTAGCTTCTTAGTAAAGCCTTCAGTAACACCAACAACCATGTTGTTAACTAGAGCGCGAGCAGTACCTGCTTGAGCCCATGCGTTAGCAACACCTTCTTTAGGACCGAAAGTCAGGTTATTTTCTTCCTGAGCGATTACAACTGCGTTGTTAAGAACACGAGTTAGTTCGCCTTTCGCACCTTTTACAGTGATTTCTTGGCCGTTTAGTTTCACCTCTACGCCAGCTGGAATAGCGACAGGTGCTTTTGCAACACGAGACATAGTCTACTCCTTATTAAGCTACGTAAGCGATGATTTCACCACCAAGACCTGCTTTACGTGCAGCGCGGTCTGACATAAGACCCTTGGAAGTAGAAACGATAGCAATACCAAGACCACCCATTACAGAAGGAAGTTCATCTTTCTTCTTGTAAACACGTAGACCTGGACGAGAAACACGTTTAAGTTGCTCGATTACTGGTTTAGCTTGGAAGTACTTAAGTGTAACTTCTAGCTCAGGTTTTGCTTCGCCTTCAACAGCGAAGTCAACGATGTAACCTTCAGCTTTTAGTAGTGCAGCAATTGCAACTTTAAGCTTTGAAGAAGGCATTTTTACAGCAACTTTGTTTGCTGCCTGACCGTTACGAACGCGGGTCAGCATATCCGAAATCGGATCTTGCATGCTCATATGATTTACTCCAAATGATTAAGTGGCAATTACCAGCTAGCCTTACGAAGACCCGGAATCTCGCCTTTCATGCAAGCTTCACGAACCTTAATACGGCTTAGACCGAACTTACGTAGGTAACCGTGTGGACGACCAGTTTGGTTGCAACGGTTGCGCTGACGTGATGCACTTGAATCACGTGGAAGAGATTGCAGTGTAAGAACCGCGTTCCAACGATCTTCTTCAGATGCGTTTACATCGCTGATGATAGCTTTTAGCGCTGCACGCTTTTCAGCGAACTTAGCTACTAGCTTCGCACGTTTTGCTTCACGTGCTTTCATTGAATTTTTAGCCATAACAGTAACCCTTCACCTTACTTACGGAATGGGAAGTTAAAGGCAGCCAGCAGAGCACGGCCTTCCTCATCAGTACCAGCAGACGTCGTAATAGTGATGTCTAGACCGCGTACTCGATCAACTTTATCAAAGTCGATTTCCGGGAAGATGATTTGCTCGCGAACGCCCATGCTGTAGTTACCGCGACCGTCAAAAGACTTAGCGCTAACACCACGGAAGTCACGTACACGTGGAAGAGCGATGTTAATTAAACGCTCAAGAAAATCCCACATACGTTCGCCACGCAAGGTTACTTTACAACCGATAGGGTAGCCTTCACGGATTTTGAAACCTGCAACAGATTTGCGCGCTTTTGTGATAAGTGGCTTTTGACCAGAGATCGTTGCCATATCAGACGCTGCATTTTCTAGCAGTTTCTTATCGTTGATTGCTTCACCAACACCCATGTTTAGGGTGATTTTCTCGATTCTAGGGACTTGCATGACGCTTGTGTAACCGAACTGTTTGGTCAGTTCAGCGACTACAGACGACTTGTAGTAATCATGCAGTTTCGCCATAGTAGAACTCCAAATTACTTCTATTAGTTAGAAACGGTTTCGCCGTTAGACTTGAAGAAACGAACTTTTTTGCCGTCTTCAAAACGGAAACCGATACGGTCAGCTTTACCAGTAGCTGCGTTAAAGATAGCCACGTTAGAAACGTCGATAGCTGCTTCTTGCTCTACGATACCGCCTTGGATACCCATAGCTGGAACAGGTTTCTGATGTTTCTTAACTAGGTTGATACCTTCAACGATAACTTTACCAGTTGCTAGAACCTTAGTTACTTTACCTTTCTTGCCTTTGTCTTTACCAGCAAGAACGATTACTTCGTCATTACGACGGATTTTAGCTGCCATTTCTACGTGCTCCTTACAGAACTTCTGGAGCCAGTGAAACGATCTTCATGAACTTATCGCCACGAAGTTCGCGTGTCACAGGACCAAAGATACGTGTACCGATTGGTTGCTCAGTATTGTCGTTTAGCAATACGCAAGCATTTCGGTCGAAGCGAATGACAGAACCGTCAGGACGACGTACGCCTTTACGGGTGCGCACTACCACCGCCTTCAGAACATCACCTTTTTTAACTTTACCGCGAGGGATTGCTTCCTTCACAGTAACTTTGATGACGTCACCGATATGTGCATAACGGCGGTGAGAGCCACCCAGAACCTTAATACACATTACGCTGCGTGCGCCTGAGTTATCAGCTGCGTCCAGCATACTTTGCATTTGGATCATGTTAGTGCTCCGCTAAATATTAATAACTAGACCCATCACGGGTCGGGCTGCCTCTTTAAAAGGGACGCGAATTGTACCACCCTTTTTTGTGATTGGGTAGTCAAAAAATAAACGGCTCCAAAAATATTTTGGAGCCGCTTTAGTTTCATAGAATTAACGAGATTAAATCTTCGCCTTTTCTAGAACTTTTACCAAAGTCCAAGACTTAGTCTTAGACAGTGGACGACACTCTGCGATTTCAACTGTGTCGCCTAGGCCACACTCGTTGTTCTCGTCATGTGCGTGTACTTTAGTCGTACGTTTTACGTATTTACCGTAGATTGGGTGTTTTACGAAACGTTCGATAGCAACAGTGATAGACTTGTCCATCTTGTCGCTGATTACACGACCTTGTTGAGTACGTTTTACTTCGCTCATTATGCGCCTGCCTTCTCAGTCAAAACAGTTTTCACACGTGCGATATCACGGCGTACAGCTTTCAGAGTATGAGTTTGCTGTAGCTGACCAGTCGCAGCTTGCATGCGCAAGTTGAACTGTTCACGTAGCAAATTCATTAGCTCAGCGTTAAGCTCTTCAACGCTTTTCTCGCGTAGATCTTGTGCTTTCATCACATCACCTGCTTAGTTACAAATGTAGTTTTGAAAGGCAGTTTACGTGCCGCAAGACGGAACGCTTCACGTGCCAATTCTTCAGGTACACCACCCATTTCGTACATAACCTTACCAGGTTGGATTTGGGCTACCCAGTACTCAACGTTACCTTTACCCTTACCTTGACGAACTTCAAGTGGTTTTTCTGTGATTGGTTTGTCTGGGAACACACGGATCCAGATTTTACCTTGACGCTTAACGTGACGTGTCATTGCACGACGTGCCGCTTCGATTTGACGAGCAGTTAGACGACCACGGCCAACAGCTTTAAGACCGAATTCGCCGAAGCTTACATCAGTACCTTTAGCTAGACCACGATTACGACCAGTCTGAACCTTACGGAACTTAGTACGTTTAGGTTGTAGCATCTGTCGACTCCTTACTTACGGCCTTTACGCTGCTTCTTAGGCTTGTCGCCTTTAGGCTCTACAGCGTTAGCTGCTGGCATACCACCTAGGATTTCACCTTTGAAGATCCAAGTTTTAATGCCGATCACACCGTATTGAGTGTGAGCCGAAGAAGTTGCGTAATCAATGTCAGCACGTAGAGTGTGTAGAGGCACACGGCCTTCACGGTACCACTCTGAACGTGCGATTTCAGCGCCGCCTAGACGACCGCTTACTTCCACTTTGATACCTTTAGCGCCTAGGCGCATCGCGTTTTGTACTGCGCGCTTCATAGCACGGCGGAACATAACACGACGCTCTAGCTGAGACGCGATGCTGTCACCAACAAGTTGCGCATCTAGTTCAGGCTTACGTACTTCAGCGATGTTAATTTGCGCTGGTACACCTGCAATTTTAGCTACAGCTGCGCGTAGCTTCTCAACGTCTTCACCTTTCTTACCGATAACAACGCCTGGACGAGCAGTGTGAATAGTCACACGGATGCTCTTAGCAGGACGCTCGATAACGATACGTGATAGAGACGCTTTTTTCAGTTCACTTGTAAGGAACTGACGTACCTTGAAGTCGCCGTCTAGGTTGTCAGCGAAATCTTTGGTGTTAGCAAACCATGTAGCATTCCAAGGCTTAACGATGCCTAGACGAATACCATTTGGATGTACTTTTTGACCCATTGCTTACTCTCCTAGTCTCTAGCGATCTGCTACAACAACAGTGATGTGGCTTGAACGCTTCAAGATACGATCCGCACGACCTTTAGCACGAGGCATAATACGCTTCATGGTTGGGCCTTCATCTACAAAGATTTTTGCGACATTCAGATCGTCAATATCTGCACCTTCGTTGTGCTCCGCGTTAGCGATAGCAGACTCTAGAACTTTCTTAACTAGTGCAGCAGCTTTTTTGTTGCTGAACGTTAGGATTTCTAGAGCTTGGTCAACAGATTTACCACGGATTAGATCCGCAACTAAGCGAGCTTTCTGAGGCGAAATGCGAGCAAAGTTATGTTTAGCAATTGCTTCCATTATCTACTCCTTAGCGCTTCTTAGCTTTCTTATCCGCAGCGTGACCGCGGTAAGTGCGTGTTGGTGCGAATTCACCCAGTTTGTGACCGATCATTTCATCAGTTACAAATACTGGTACGTGCTGACGACCATTATGGACAGCGATGGTCAAACCGATCATCGTAGGGATGATCATTGAACGACGGGACCAAGTCTTAATAGGCTTTTTGTCTCCGCTTTCCACCGCTTTCTCTACCTTCTTCAGCAAGTGTAGGTCAATAAAAGGACCTTTCTTGAGAGAACGTGGCATGGCGATTCCTCTTTATATAGATTACTTGTTACGACGACGTACGATGTACTTGTCAGTGCGTTTGTTCTTACGAGTCTTGAAGCCTTTAGTAGGCATACCCCAAGGAGATACTGGGTGACGACCACCAGAAGTACGGCCTTCACCACCACCATGTGGGTGGTCAATCGGGTTCATTACAACACCACGAACCGTTGGACGGATACCGCGATGACGTGATGCACCTGCTTTACCAAGTTCACGTAGCATGTGCTCAGAGTTACCAACTTCACCGATTGTTGCACGGCCTTCAGAAAGAACTTTGCGCATCTCGCCAGAACGTAGACGGATAGTTACGTACGCACCGTCGCGAGCAACGATTTGAGCGTAAGCACCAGCCGAACGAGCTAGCTGACCACCTTTACCAGGCTTAAGTTCAACGTTATGTACTGTTGAACCTACTGGGATATTACGCATTGGTAGAGTGTTACCAGCTTTGATTGGTGCATCAACACCAGACTGAATAACATCACCAGCTACAACACCTTTAGGTGCTAGGATGTAGCGACGCTCACCGTCTTTGTAAAGAACTAGAGCAATGTTTGCGCTACGGTTTGGATCGTATTCAAGACGCTCAACTGTCGCTGGAATACCATCTTTAGTACGTTTGAAGTCAACTACACGGTAGTGGTGCTTGTGACCACCGCCGATGTGACGTACTGTGATACGACCCTTGTTGTTACGACCACCGTTCTTAGAGTTTTTCTCTAGAAGAGGTGCGTATGGCTTGCCCTTGTGTAGGTCAGCGTTAACAACTTTAACAACGTGACGACGACCAGGGGAAGTCGGCTTACATTTAACAATAGCCATTTTTAACTACTCCTGTTATTCCGCGCCGCCAACGAAGTCAAGATCTTGACCTTCTTTCAAAGTAACGTACGCTTTCTTAACGTCGCTGCGGCGACCTTGGCGTAGACCTTGACGTTTGGTCTTACCCTTAGTGATAAGAGTATTTACAGACTTAACTTCAACTTCAAATAGCTTTTCTACAGCTGCTTTGATCTCTTTTTTAGTCGCATCTTTAGCTACTTTGAAAACGATAGTGTTCGCTTTCTCAGCTGCCATAGTTGCTTTTTCAGAGATGTGCGGTGCACGTAGAACTTTTAGGATACGCTCTTCAGTGATCATGCTAGCATTTCCTCTACTTGCTTAACTGCTTCTGCAGTCATTACAACTTTGTCAAACGCGATTAGAGATACTGGATCGATACCAGCAACATCACGTGCGTCAACTTTGTATAGGTTACGAGCAGCTAGGAATAGATTCTCATCTACTTCGCTAGTCACGATTAGAGCGTCAGTTAGCTCAAGCTCTTTAAGCTTAGCAACTAGCTCTTTAGTCTTTGGTGCTTCAACTGAGAAGTTATCAACAACGATTAGACGCTCTTGACGAACAAGCTCAGAAAGAATGCTCTTCATAGCACCACGGTACATTTTTTTGTTTACTTTTTGGCTGTGATCTTGTGGTTTCGCAGCAAAAGTAACACCACCTGTACGCCAGATTGGGCTACGGATTGTACCAGCACGCGCACGGCCAGTACCTTTTTGACGCCATGGCTTAGCGCCACCGCCAGAAACTTCTGAACGTGTTTTTTGAGCACGAGTACCTTGACGAGCACCTGCTGCGTACGCAACAACTACTTGGTGTACAAGAGCTTCGTTAAACTCACGTCCGAAAGTAGTTTCGGAAACAGTTAGTGCATCGGCACCTTTAACCATTAGTTCCATTACTTACTCCTGAGACGTTATGCTTTAACAGCTGGTTTAACGATCACGTTGCCGCCAGTTGCGCCTGGGACTGCACCTTTAATAAGAAGCAGGTTGCGCTCAGCGTCAACACGTACGATCTCTAGGTTTTGAGTCGTTACACGCTCAGCACCCATGTGACCTGCCATTTTCTTGCCTTTAAATACGCGACCTGGAGTCTGACATTGACCGATAGAACCAGGAGCACGGTGAGACAATGAGTTACCGTGAGTCATATCTTGAGTACGGAAGTTCCAACGCTTAACAGCGCCTTGGAAACCTTTACCCTTAGATGTACCAGTAACGTCTACTTTCTTAGTTTCGTTGAATAGTTCAACAGTTAGTTCTGAACCAACTTCGAACTCTTCGCCGTTTTCTAAACGGAATTCCCAAAGACCGCGACCAGCTTCAACACCAGCTTTAGCAAAGTGACCTGCTTCAGCTTTGTTTACACGGTTAGCTTTCTTAGAACCAGCTGTAACCTGGATTGCTGCGTAGCCGTCAGTTTCAAGAGTTTTCACTTGAGAAACACGGTTAGCTTCAACCTCAACAACTGTTACTGGGATAGAAACGCCTTCTTCAGTAAATACGCGGGTCATGCCCACTTTACGACCGATTAGACCAATCATACTTCTAATCTCCCTTAACCTAGGCTAATTTGAACGTCAACGCCCGCAGCAAGGTCTAGACGCATTAGAGCATCAACAGTCTTGTCTGTTGGCTCAACGATGTCGATTAGACGCTTGTGAGTACGGATTTCGTACTGGTCACGTGCTTTCTTGTTAACGTGTGGAGAGATAAGAACTGTGAAACGCTCTTTACGAGTTGGCAGTGGGATTGGACCACGAACCTGTGCGCCAGTGCGCTTAGCTGTTTCAACGATTTCCGCTGTAGAAGCATCGATTAGTTTGTAATCGAAAGCTTTTAGGCGGATACGGATACGTTGGTTCTGCATGAGACAGAGCTCCAAATTTAATAAATTACACAAACAATATCGCCACTCAAACTCGTCAAGACGAGAGAATGCCGATTGATTTATGTGAAACCGTAGCATCCAAGATTAGGACGCATTGTCAGTTAATTTTCGATTAACTATCCCTATATGCCAAAGTCACCTTTGAGGATAGTTTTTCCGAAGAAAAGATAGCTAATTGTATTAACCGCGAACATAAGCTGAGTATACATTACCTCGCAAATCCTTAGATTTGCTCGCTCCTCACTGCTCATTGGTTCACAACTGGCTTAACCAGTGCGCTGCATTATACAGATCACACTTTAGGTTGCAAGCGCTGAGTGAAAAATAATCGGGAATATTCCAAACCCCATACATTCCTCTTCGCTTGGTAGCCATTAAAGTAAATTACCACCTTCTAAAGAAGGTGGCTTTGTGTGAGCCCCCTAAAAGGGGGCCTTTGTTTAGTCCAGCGCC
>NZ_JAWOSW010000019.1:0-89122 GCF_033338535.1 Vibrio sp. Vb2131 | reverse complement strand
TGAGTAGTTTTACAGGCAAAGCCGAAACGGATGATAACCACCTACTGAAGTAGGTGGTTTAGGGCTGAAAATAAAAAACCCAACTCGAAAGTTGGGTTTTTCAATTCATCAAAGAGACTGAAACCAATTATTTGATTTTTGCTTCTTTGTACATAACGTGCTGGCGAACTACTGGATCAAACTTTTTGATCTCAAATTTGCCTGGCATGTTACGCTTGTTCTTATCAGTTGTGTAGAAGTGGCCTGTACCTGCAGAAGATACTAGACGGATTTTCTCACGAACGCCTTTCTTTGCCATTGCTTATTTCCTCTTAAACGTTTTCGCCACGTGCACGCATGTCTGCAAGAACAGTATCAATACCTTTCTTGTCGATGATGCGCATACCTTTAGCAGATAGACGTAGTTTAACAAAACGTTTTTCGCTCTCTACCCAGAAACGATGAGTTTGTAGGTTCGGCAGAAAACGACGCTTAGTAGCATTTCGTGCGTGTGAACGGTTGTTACCCGTTACTGGACGCTTACCAGTTACTTGGCATACTCGTGACATGAATGTCTTCTCCAAAATCGTTTCAGCTCGATATCAACCTTGGTGGCCGAACCTCTCTATCTCTCGAAAAGAAGTTAGAGGTTAAGAACCGCTATGGAAAATCCATACAAGGCTATCAAAGGTCGCGCATTATACTAACTTGATATGCATTGCTCAAGACCCGAACAGATCCTTTTTACAGGTTTTCGTGATCTTTTTTTAGACAGCAGATTTTTTTAGCAGTCCAAGCTGAATTCAGTTAAAAATTTAGTGGCGTGGATGATAGCAGATTTTTAGCAACTAACAACCTAAAAAACGCACAGTTATATCCAGCCTCTTTCAGCAAAAGAGACACTTTCCCCATCTCCGATGACGAAATGGTCCAAAACACGAATATCCACCAATGCTAATGCGTCGGTGAGACGCCTTGTAATCCTTCTGTCAGCTTGGCTCGGCTCAGCGACGCCTGAAGGATGATTGTGCGCTAGAATCAAAGCCGCCGCGTTATGATGCAGAGCACGCTTGACGACTTCTCTCGGATACACCGACGCTGCATCCAACGTTCCTTCAAATAAAATTTCATCTTTTATCACTCGGTGCTGGTTATCGAGAAAAAGAATATAAAAAACCTCTCTTTGCCGATCCCTTAAAATAGAAGACAGATATAACTTAGTTTGGTCGGGGCTGGTTAAGGCATCACCACGCTTTAGCGTCTCCGCCAAGTAACGTTGTGTCATTTCTAGTACCGCTTGCAACTGAACATACTTGGCTTGCCCTAATCCTTTGTGACGACAAAACTCTTCTTCTGATGCTGAAAATAGTTGTCTGAGCGAACCAAAGTCTTGAATAAGGAAGTCTGCAAGCTCAATCACGTTCATTCCGCGGGTGCCTGTGCGCAAGAAGATGGCCAGCAGTTCGGCATCGGTCAAAGCTTGCGGCCCTCGTTGCAGTAGCTTCTCTCTGGGCATGGACTCATTTGGCAAAGCTTTCAGTATCATCTGATGTCCCTTTATATGGAAAGTGTCCCTATTCCACAAAACAAAAAGCGAAAGTCGAGTATGACTTTCGCTTTCTTCGTACCATCAGTGCTTTCCATGCAACTTAACAGTTCATCAGAGTTTAAAGTTGCCAACCAAGCCGTGAATTTCCGTTCCAGACTGTGATAGCTGCGTGCTGATTGACTCGGCATGCTGCAACGTCTCATTAATGTTGTTCACGATCTGTTGAATAGCCACTAAGTTTTGGTTGATGTCTTCTGCAACCGCACTTTGTTCTTCTGCGGCAGACGCGGTTTGAATACCCATATCTCGAATTGTTCCGATAGAATGATGAACACCAGAAAGAGATTGCTGAATGAGCGCGGACTCTTCCGCCGTTTTTACACCTCGTTTTTGGCTCACCGACATCGTACTGACCGCTCTTGATACACCATTTTGTAGCTGCTTGAGCATGTCGCCAATTTCATGAGTACTATTTTGTGTACGACTGGCTAACGAGCGCACTTCATCCGCAACGACGGCAAACCCTCGACCTTGCTCACCGGCTCTAGCCGCTTCAATCGCCGCATTTAGGGCCAACAAATTCGTTTGCTCGGCTATCTCGCCAATCACATCCAGCACTTTGGTTATTTTTTCGGTCTGTAAACTCAACTCAGAAATTGCATCTGACGTGCTGTCTATCTCCGTCACGAGTTCGGTAATGCCTTCTATTGCTTGCTCGACCTCATGCTGAGCGGCGGTGACTTGACTGTTGGCATCGTCAATTGCCTGCGCGGTCGCATTAGTATTGCTGGCTACTTCTTTGGCAGTCATGCTCATTTGCGTCACTGCCGTCACGACTTTGTCCGTCTCTAAACAGTGATCCTGCATTTGACCGCTCGCTTGGCTGGTCTGAGTGTTCAGGCTTTGGGAAACGGTCTGTACTGTCGTCGCAGAGCGATGAATGTCCTGCATCAGTGGATGCAGCTTATCCATAAACTCATTAAACGCCGCCGCCACTTCACCGACTTCATCCTGACTTTCGACTTTTAAACGAGCCGTTAAGTCACCGCCGCCTGCGGCAACATCTTTTAATGAAGCCGCGACATGTTGTAACGGCTGAATGCCTTTAGACACCACGATACTGGTGAGAACACTGGTAATGATCAATCCAATAGCGGAAATCAACACGGCAGATAATGTATGCTCTTTTAGCTCTTGAGTCTTTAACTCTCTGTGCATCGCAACTTGCTGGTCGATGTCATCAATATAAACGCCAGTACCTAAAACCCAGTCCCATTTCGATAGATATTCTGCATAGCCCAACTTAGGCGCTTGTGCGTCAATGGTCGGTTTGTGCCACGAGAAATAGAGGAACCCATCCCCTTTTTGAGAAGCGTCAATCAAGCCCGCAATAACTGCGACCCCATTTTCATCTTTTAAGTCGTAAAGGTTTTTACCCTCTAATGCAGGTTTGATGGCGTGCAACGTATTCACACCTTGAGAGTCGTAGGCAAAAAAGTAGCCATCGCTTTCAAAGCGCATGGCTTTCAGAATTTCTTTTGCTGCCTCTTTATTACTTCCATTTACATCCGCGTCGTATAACGGTTTTATCGCCGTCACGCCCATCATCATATAGGCTTGTAACTCTTTCTTTTTCGTTTCGATGAGCTCTTGCCTGTCTCTTGCTAACTCCGCTTCCAAACTTTTACTGCTGTTGATGTAATACACCACTGAGATCAACGTAGTGATCAACAGCAGCGGAATTAGGGTTATCAGCAGCAATTTGTTTCGACTTTTCAACACCATGGTTTCCACTACCTCTTTTTCTTTTCAGACTTGCAAACTCCGCGCAACTTGTCTGTGAGGTAGGCGAGAATTTTCCCTTCCTCGGTCAGATTAATACTCTGGAGTTTGATGTGAATTATCTTCTCGTTATATATGCTCGGGCGGTCAGACTTTGAATTGTGTTAAAATCCGGTCATCAAATTGGAGATCTCACATGCAAACACTAGCAGGAAAGAAAATTCTACTCGGCATCAGTGGCGGTATTGCCGCGTATAAATGTGCGGAGCTAACCCGTCGCCTCATAGAGAGAGGAGCGCAAGTTCAAGTTGTAATGACGAAAGCCGCAAAAGAGTTCATTACCCCTTTAACCATGCAAGCCGTTTCGGGCCGTCCTGTCTCGGACAGTTTACTAGACCCAGCAGCGGAAGCCTCTATGGGCCATATTGAATTGGCCAAATGGGCAGATTTAGTGCTATTAGCGCCCGCGACCGCGGACTTAATCGCGCGCATGTCCGCAGGCATGGGGAACGATTTACTTACTACGCTCGTGCTCGCGACGGATTCCCCTGTTGCTGTTTCTCCTGCGATGAATCAACAGATGTATCGCAATATCGCAACCCAAGAGAACATCGCTACGTTAGCGCGTCGTGGTATGCACATCTGGGGCCCTGCGGCAGGAGAGCAAGCCTGTGGTGATGTAGGACCAGGTCGAATGCTGGAACCAATGCAGCTAGTACAGCTATGTGAACAGTTCTTTCAACCAAAATTGCTAGAAGGTAAGTCGATACTCATTACCGCCGGACCAACTCGCGAAGCGATTGATCCAGTGCGTTACATTACAAACCATAGCTCCGGGAAAATGGGCTATGCATTGGCGAGCGCCGCAGCGCAGATGGGAGCAAAAGTCACCCTCGTGAGCGGTCCTGTCAGTTTAAATACGCCCGTAGGTGTTGAGCGCATAAATGTTTCCAGTGCACAAGAGATGCACGAAGCCGTTATGACACATGCAAACCAGCATGATGCCTTTATTAGCTGCGCTGCCGTTGCCGACTACCGCCCACAAACGATCGCGTCTCAAAAGTTGAAAAAGACAGAAGACAACGACGAAATGGTCATTAATATGGTTAAAAATACTGATATTGTTGCATCTGTGGCAGCAATGACGGAGAAGCGTCCGTTTACCGTCGGTTTTGCGGCTGAAACCAATGATGTAGAGACCTATGCTCGAGGCAAGTTAACAAAGAAAAACCTCGATATGATCTGTGCAAACGACGTTTCGGTTGCAGGGCAAGGATTTAACAGCAACGACAACGCAATTACCCTTTACTGGCCTGAAGGTGAACTTGCGCTCGCTTTAGAATCAAAAGAAGCATTGAGCTTTAAAATTCTCGAAAAAATGCATCAATTGATGTAACTAACGTTTGAAAACCCTGCCAATTTTTTACAAAAGCTGGCATAAATTTGGTACAAAAATGACAACTAAGGGTGTTAAATCTCCCATTCCACCCTTAGTGGTCTAGTTTGAGGCGAAATAGCGTCTTATAATCCCCTCCGCTCAACTTTGTATTTTGAAAGGAAGTAACTAATGGCCGGCAGTAAAAAATCCAACCGTCGTGAAGAGATCTTACAAGCATTGGCAGAAATGCTTGAATCAACAGATGGCGCTTCACGCATTACTACGGCAAAACTGGCCAAGCAAGTCGGCGTTTCAGAAGCCGCGCTGTATCGTCATTTCCCAAGTAAAGCGCGCATGTTCGAAGGGTTGATTGAGTTCATTGAAGAAGCCTTGATGACACGTATCAACCGTATTCTAGACGACGAAAAAGATACACTAGAGCGTATTCGTATGGTGATGCACCTTATTTTGGCGTTCTCTGAACGTAACCCAGGTCTGACACGCATTTTGTCGGGTCATGCTCTAATGTTTGAAAATGAACGTCTACGTGAACGCATCAATCAACTCTTTGAGCGTATAGAAACACAATTGCGCCAAATCCTGCGTGAACGTAAGATTCGTGAAGGGAAGTCTTTCCCTGTCGAAGAGCGCATCCTAGCCGCGCAAATTCTGGGACAAGTTGAGGGGAGCCTAAACCGCTTTGTGCGTAGCGACTTTAAATACCAGCCGACTGCAAACTTTGACGAGTACTGGGCGCTTTTGAGTGCACAAATAAAGTAAAAGACTATGAGTAAAGACAAATACACGCAGCCCGAGTTTTCTCTTTCACTTCTTCACCCTCGTAACTGGGGCGTATGGCTTGGTTTTGGCCTGTTGGCCATCCTCGTCAATATTCTTCCTTATCGGCTGCTGCTTTCATTAGGTCGTTCACTCGGTAAACTTGGCATGCGCTACGGTAAAAAGCGTGTCCACGTTGCTCAGCGTAACTTAGAATTGGCTTTTCCAGACAAAACACCTGAAGAGATTCAACATATTGTTGAAGAGAACTTCAAAAATACCGGTATGGCACTGATAGAAACCGGAATCACTTGGTTCTGGCCGACTTGGCGCTTTAAAAACCTGATCGTCGAGAAAGATCTCGGCGCACTGCGTGAAAAAGCCAAAGAAGGTAAAGGCGTCCTACTTTGTTGTGTCCATGCTCTAAATCTAGAGATCACTGCGCGTGCTTTCGCCGTGTTAGGCGTGGCCGGGTACGGCGCGTTTCGTCCGCATAATAATCCTGCTTATAACTTTATCCAGTATTGGGGACGGACACATAACGGCAATAAACTGATTGATCGTAAAGATGTAAAAAAGATGATTCGTGTTTTACGCAGCGGTGAGCGTCTGTTCTATTTACCGGATCACGATTACGGTCGCAAAAAATCAGTATTTGTGCCCTTCTTTGCCGTAGACGATGCGTGTACGACAACAGGCACGAGCATTCTGGCGTATACCTCAAAATGTGCGATCATCCCAGGCTCAGGGTTTCGCAATGACGAAGGAAAATACGACATCATCGCCGATAAGTGCATTGAAGCCGATTATCCACAAAAAGACGAAGTCGCCGCTGCCGCTTATATGAACAAGTATGTGGAAGAAGTCATTCTACGCGCTCCAGAGCAATGGATGTGGCTCCATAAACGCTATAAAACCATGCAAGATGAGCATGTCGAGAAAGGCATTCGCTATAAGTAAGTGGTCAAGGCGATAAATCCAAAAACAAAAAAGGGCAGATGAATATCCATCTGCCCTTTTTACTTTTTCAGAAAAAGTAACCAATTAAATGCCGTATTCTGCGCGGTACGCTTTGACTGCTTCTAGATGCTCTTGGTCTGTGCCTTTCTCTTCAAGGAAAGTCACAAGGTCAGTCAGGCTAATGATTGAGATGATTGCACAACCAAAGTCACGCTCCACTTCTTGAATCGCAGACAACTCACCTTTGCCTTTTTCTTGGCGGTCAATCGCAACCAACACACCAGCAAGGTCTGCGCCATTTGCTTGAATGATTTCCATCGATTCACGAATCGCAGTACCTGCTGTGATTACGTCATCTACTAGCATGATACGACCTTCAAGCGCAGAGCCTACAAGGTTACCGCCTTCGCCGTGATCTTTCGCTTCTTTACGGTTGAAGCAGTAAGGCGTGTCGACGTCATGATGATCCGCCAGCGCGACTGCTGTTGTCGTCGCGATTGGGATACCTTTGTACGCCGGGCCAAACAGCACATCAAACTCAATGCCTGAATCAGCGAGCGCGGCTGCGTAAAAACGACCAAGACGCGCTAGGTCACGACCAGTATTGAAAAGACCAGCGTTAAAGAAGTACGGGCTTTTACGGCCAGATTTCAAAGTAAACTCACCAAACTTAAGAACTTCTTTCTCAAGTGCAAACTCAATAAATTCACGCTGGTATGCTTTCATTATTTTCTCTCTATGTCCTTGGTTTCTTGTGTCTCTTCTCGACAATCATTCATTTCTCTATTGTCGAGATAAAAAAATAGCCCCCATAATGGGAGCTACTTAAATCAATTGGCTAACGCCGCCTTCTGCGCTGCGACAATTTCCGTAATGCCGACTTTCGCCGACTCGAGCAATGCCATCAGCTGTTCGTGACTGAACGGTTCACCTTCTGCGGTGCCCTGAATTTCAATCATCTTGCCTTCTTCGGTCATTACGACGTTCATGTCTGTGTCTGCCGCTGAATCTTCAACGTACTCAAGGTCACACAGAACATCATCACCTAGCAAACCAACTGAAACTGCCGCTACGTGGCCTTTCATTGGGTTTGCTTTTAGCTTGCCGCTATCTACTAGGTGTTGGAACGCATCGGCCATTGCAACACTTGCGCCGCTGATGGATGCAGTACGCGTACCACCGTCTGCTTGGATAACGTCACAGTCAACGGTGATCATGAACTCACCCATGGCTTTTAGATCGACAACAGCACGTAGGCTTCGCGCGATAAGACGCTGAATTTCCATCGTACGGCCGCCTTGTTTGCCACTTGCCGCTTCACGACGAGTACGAGAATGTGTTGCTCGAGGTAGCATGCCGTATTCAGCTGTAACCCAGCCTTTACCTTGACCTTTTAGCCAACGTGGCACAGATTCTTCTACGGTCGCATTACACAACACTTTGGTGTTACCGAACTCAACTAGCACTGACCCTTCAGCGTAAGCTGTGTAGTTACGAGTAATTTTGATAGGGCGAACTTGATCCGCCTTGCGATCGTTTGGACGCATGGGCATCTACCTTAAATATGAGGAGAAGACGATTTGGTTGGGCGAAGATTATAACGGAATCGATTCCGGATTCATAGGTTACGCATCTGGCACAACATAAACAATCCATACATCCCGCGCACCTATCGACGCAGCGTGATACACTCTTGAAGTAATTTTCAAAAAATGAAGACAGGAAAATTCGATGATTTACAGTATGACAGCGTATGCACGCAAAGAAGTAAAAGGCGATTGGGGTTCTGCGGTATGGGAAATCCGCAGCGTGAACCAGCGTTATTTAGAAACATACTTCCGCATGCCAGAACAATTTCGCGGATTAGAGCCCGTTTTACGTGAGCGCTTTCGTAAGCGCTTAGCGCGAGGCAAAGTAGAATGTAATCTGCGTTTTGAAGCAAACCCTGCCGCAAAAGGTGAGCTTAGCATCAACGAAGCGCTTGCTAGCCAGGTAATTAAAGCCGCTGAACAAGTCATGCACATGACTGGTGAACTGAGCCGAATCAATCCATTTCAAGTCATGCAATGGCCGGGGGTAATGGAAACGCCAGAGCAAGACATGGATGCGGTAAATAAAGTGCTACTAGAAGCGTTTGATGGCGCAATGGATGAATTTATTGAAGCGCGCGCTCGTGAAGGCGAGAACATGAAGGCGCTAATTGAGCAACGCCTAGAAGCGATCACATCAGAAGTTGTGAAAGTGCGCGCACGCATGCCAGAAATACTAGAGTGGCAACGTGAGCGTCTGTTCTCTAAATTTGAAGATGCGAAAGTAGAGCTAGACCCATCTCGCGTTGAGCAAGAGCTTATCCTTCTGGCACAGAAATCAGACGTAGCAGAAGAGCTAGACCGTCTTGATTCTCACGTAAAAGAAACAACAAACATCCTGAAGAAAGGTGGCGCAGTCGGTCGTCGTCTAGATTTCATGATGCAAGAGTTCAACCGTGAATCGAACACGCTAGCGTCGAAATCCATCAGCACCGACATCACCGCATCGGGCGTTGAACTGAAAGTTCTAATTGAACAGATGCGTGAGCAGATCCAAAACATTGAATGATCTAAAAGTCATCGAGTATTGAAACAAAAAAGCCCCGTTAATACGGGGCTTTCTTTTATTCGTCTTTTTCCAAGGTTCTGTTATCAACGTAGGGCCAATAATGGTGTCCAATTCTGATCAGCAAAGTAGCCGCAGCCAAAATAAACGCAGCCAGAGATAACCACACAACCAAAACTGCATCCAGCTCTTTCATTCCGAGTGTGATGTAGCGGGCGATGGCCATCATCGCGATGTAGATAGGATAGCGTACCGGAATTTTACCGTTCATCACGAACTGCTGCACCATGGCGAGCACTTCCAGATAGATAAACATCAACAGAATATCCGTGAGTAAGACACGCTTCTCTACAAATACGTGCACAAACTCTTGCATCATGGCGTACAACGTCGCCAAGGTAATAGAGACTAATAACACCGCCTCCAAAATATGGAAGATTTTCAGGAAAGGTCGACTAAAGGATTTCGGTAAATTCGACGGCATGGTCCATTATCCAAACAAAGAAAATAGGCCTTGAGTTTAGCATGCAACGATCTTCAATCAATCAGAATAAACATCAGTGCAAATCGACTCCAAGTCCTGGCATTTGCTTATAAAAACGCTCCGCTTATTTGGCGGAGCGCTTTTGTGTTATAGGACCTGTGGCATCACTTACGCCACTTGCTGCTTTTTTTCAGCTACGCGCTTTTTCTTCCGATATTTAGGGTGAGTGATCGGAATCGCAGATAGGAGTTTTTTGGTGTATTCGTTTTGCGGGTTTGCATAAATTTCTTTAGCACTGCCTGCTTCTACCACTTTACCAAAATACATCACGGCAACTTTGTCAGAAACATGTTTCACCACCGAGAGATCGTGAGAGATAAATATGATCGCCAAGTTCATTTCTTGTTGCAGCTGTAGCAATAGGTTCAAGATTTGCGCCTGTACCGACACATCTAACGCAGATACCGATTCATCACAAATCAGTAATTTAGGCTTCAATGCAATCGCGCGAGCAATACCGATACGCTGCCGTTGTCCGCCTGAAAATTCATGTGGATAACGGTTTACTGCCGTTTCTGGTAATCCCACTTTGATTAAAAGCTCTTTTACCCACTGTTTACGCTCTGTTGGCGTGCCAATTTTATGAATAACAAACGGTTCTTCCAGAATCATACCGATGGTATGACGCTGATTGAGTGACTCCATTGGGTCTTGAAAGACGATTTGCATGTCTTTACGCAGCGAGCGCATCTCTTTAACAGACAGTTTAGTGATGTCTTTACCTTCAAAGAAAATCTTACCTTCTGTTGGCTCGTATAACTTTAAGATCGTGCGACCAAGGGTGCTTTTACCACAACCTGACTCACCAACTAGCCCCAGTGTTTCACCTTCAGAAACAGACAGTGAAACTCCGTCTACCGCTTTGATGGTGTAGCCTTTCTTGAACAGCCCTTTACCAGAAACAAAGTGCTGCTTAAGATTTTCAATTCTTAATACTTCTTTTGCCATAACATCCTCTTTTATGACTGGTTCACTTTGCTCAGTTAACTGGCAAACATACTGGCATCAATAGGCTTGATATCGATCATCTGCTTCGGCTCATTATCTAAGCTCGGCATCAATCCCATTAAACGCTCTGTGTAGGGGTGCTGCGGGTTATCAAACAACTCAAAAATTTCTGCTTTTTCGACAATACGCCCACCATACATCACGGCAACATCATCACACACTTCTGCCACAACTCCGAGGTCGTGAGTGATGAAGATCATTGCCATGCCTGTTTCTTCCTGAAGCTCATTCATCAGTTCAAGGATAGACGCCTGAACCGTAACATCCAACGCTGTAGTCGGTTCATCACAAATCAGAATATCCGGCTTACAGGCCAATGCCATCGCGATCATGACACGCTGGCGCATACCACCAGATAGGTTATGGGGATACTCATTCAATCGCTTCTCTGGCATTGGAATTTTTACTTTTGCCAGCATTTCAATCGAGTACGCCTCCCGCTCCTTTTTGTCGAGCTCAGGTCGATGGAGCTCAAGCACTTCACATATTTGACGACCAATGGTGTGCACTGGGTTGAGCGCCGTCATCGGGTCTTGGAAGATGATCGAAATGCGATCGCCACGCATGGCGTACATCTCTTCCGCAGGCAAATCAACTAGGTTGGTGCCGCGATAATTCACTTCACCTTTGATAATGTTGCCATATGGCTTAGGTAATAGCCCCATGATCGACATTGAGGTTACGCTCTTACCACTACCTGACTCTCCCACCAGGCCGAGTGTACGTCCAGCTCGCACATCAAAGTTCACACCATGCAGAACCTTCACTGGCCCATCATCGGTGGTAAATTCAACTTCGAGATCTTTAACACTTAGGATTACATCGTTTTCCATAACCAATCCTTACAGCTTATAAGTGTCATCTACGACAACGACAGGTTCAAAAGCTTTGTCTGACTTCATCGCTTGTTTCGTTTCTTTTTTGATATCACTATCAATCCAGTAAGTGCCATCGCCTATGATTGCACCACTGAACAGCGCCTCTGTCATGCGATTCATTGGCTTATCTGGAAACTTTAACCAGCGCCAGTGACCATAGCGGACGTAAGGAACCATGTAGCCTGGGACGATAACGTGAGCATCAATGATGTCACGCTGAATCTCATGACCTAGCTGGATCTTTTTATCCATATCCATGCCAAAACGATACTCGATGATCTTTTCATCCAGTTCAGGCGTGCTGTAGTTTGTGAAAGAGTTAGTTTGCGGCTTGTTCGCATTGACTGAATGGAAGTACTCCCAATACGTTGGGATCTCAGACGTACCCATATCTAAGAAAGCCAAATCGTGCTTTTTCTCACGTACGTATTTGAACATAGATGAGCCATCAACTAACTTGAGCTCAATATCCAGCCCTGCTAGCTTGGCTTGCTCACGCAAAAATGCAATACGAGGAGTATGAACAGGTGTTCCGTAGGTCAGCTCGAAGCTTAAGCGCTCACCTTTATCATTAACACGAATACCATCAGAACCAATTTTGTTAAAACCTGCGGCTTCGAATGCCTCGGCCGCTTTTGCGGGATCAAACTTCGGTGCCTTAGCATCTGGTAGGGTGTATTTACCATGACCATAACCGGTCGGGTTCGGTTTACGGGAGTAGTCGCCACGCATGACATTCTCTATCATGCCATCAAAGTCAATCGCGTAAGTAATGCCCTTGCGAATGTTTAAATCATCCAGCAAAGGCATCGCGGTGTTCATCCATACACCACCAGCCCCAACTGGAAATTGGTTGTAACCCCAGAACTTTTGAATGTATCCCTTTTGGTAAGGTTCCGTATTCGATTTATCATGCCATAAGCTTGGTAAAACAAGACCAAATGCGTCCAGCTTCCCTTTCTCAAAGTGCTTCATCGCGATATCACTGTCGCGAATCACTGTGATGCGGATTTTGTCGACATTATAACGATGTTGATAATACTTATTGCTGTAACCCCACCAGTCTTCACCGACATGTTTGAAGGTAACACTTTTACCTTTTTTAATGTCATCTAGGTAGTATGCACTGGTCGTTGGTTCACTTTTAAAATTGTAGTAGCGGACAAAGTTGTCATGTATACCGTCACCATTTTCATCTTTTGAAGGGTTAGCATAAAAATGTGCGGGGCGTGGGCGCAGAGCCCCCATTCGTAACAGCAACTCTTCCGGATTGAACTCTTTCGCCGCCTTAACAGCAAACGTATGAGTGTCGTACTTGATAACATCCGCAATCGTTTTGTTGTAGTAATCGTTGTACCAAGGTTCCAAGATGTCCTTGGAACGATAAAACTTCAGCATGAACACGAAATCGTCGGCAGTCACAGGTTTGCCGTCCGACCATTTGGCTTCAGGGTTGAGTTTAAAATAGACCGTTTTGTTGTCACCTGCTAACGCCCACTCGTTAGCAAGCTCAGGTATGAACTCTAAAGTATCTGGGTGGCGGACCACCAAGCCTGGTGTTTCATCTAAGATAAAAGAACGTAGCCCTGCATTAGCGTCTGGACCAACACTACGTAACGTCTGCGGGAAACTTGACATAAAGGTGCGATAAGTCCCTCCACGTTTCGCTTCTGGAGAACCATATTGAGGCTCATCCCAGTTTGTTTGCCAGTTTAAGTCAGTCGGAAGCGTTGCTGACATTGCACCAAAACTCAGGGCGCTCAGCGTGGACGCTAAAAATAATTTCTTCATAAAACTTCCCTTTTTTATGTTTTGCTCACAATGCTCGCTTAAACATAGCGTGTGAATTTTTTCGGGTCGAAAGCCGCTCGAATGGCTTCACCAATAAAGGTCACCATTACCAGAACCAGAACAATAGAAGTCACTACTGACGCAACAATCCATGGCGAATCTAAGTTTGACTTACCTTGTTGCAGTAATTCCCCCCAACTTGGTGTTGGTGGCATCAAGCCTAAGCCTAGGTAATCGAGAGCAGTCAATGCTGTGATGTTAGCTGCAATAGTGAAAGGTGCTAGGGTTACAATCATCACCATCGTATTTGGCAAGATGTGATTAAACAAGATACGTCCAGTCGATGCCCCTAAAGCACGTGCCGCCATTACGTATTCTCGTGCCGCTTCTTTATAGGTCATGGTCCGCATGTACCATGTCATCCCCATCCAAGTGAAAAGCACGTTAATAGCGACAAAGAGAGCAAACGTCGGTTGAACGATTGAAACAAGAATCATTATGACGTACAAAAACGGTACCATTGACCAGATTTCGATAAGTCGCTGTACAAACAAGTCAAATTTACCGCCCCAAAAACCCATAGCACAACCGACTGCAGTACCGATCGCGTAGGAAATGGCCATCGTAAGCAACGCAAATCCCATCGCCGTTCTGAATCCGTAGACGAGTCGCGCCAAAATATCGCGACCTATCACATCTGTACCTAAATAATGCTTATTTTCGGCACTAGGTGCTGTTGGCGGGAAATCACCACTAAAATCTTGTTCATATGGGTTCCACGGCACAAGCGGCAAAATAACAAAGTTGTCGCCCCCTTCAGCCTCAAACGCTTTTTGCAGTACACGATAATCGGCTTCACTGGATGACTCTTGGCCGAATTCGCTACCTAAACGTACGTCACTGACAACAGGAAAATAGTAGCTACCATCGTACTTGACGACTAGCGCTTTACTGTTGATCAAAAGTTCGGCGAATAGAGAAAGGATCAACATGATAGAAAGAGCAACAAACGACCAATAGCCTCGTTTGATCTCTTTAAAGTGACGAATTTTCTTTTGAGTTAATGGACTAACTTTAATCATGTTACGCTCCAAACTTCACACGTGGGTCGACTAAAGCAACACAAATATCTGAAATGATGTTACCAATGAGCAGTAACAACGCATTAATGGCGACAATACCCATAACAACAGGGTAATCACGCTCCATGATTGATTCGTAACCTAATAAGCCAATGCCATCAATATTGAAGATAACTTCAATCAGGAAGGCACCGGTCATGAAGAACAACAAAGAGTTACCAAAGTGACTCGCGATCGGGATTAAGCTGTTACGCAACGCGTGCTTACGAACTGCTTTTTTGAAAGGTAATCCTTTCGCAATTGCGGTGCGGATGTAATCTGAGGAAAGGTTTTCCATCAGGTTATTTTTCATTGTCATCGTCAGCGTGGCAAAATCACCAATGAGGTAACAGATCAAAGGCAACACCGCATGCCACATAATGTCTTTAGCGCGTTCAAAGAAGGTTTCGTAATCGTCGAAGTCATCGCCGACAAAGCCTCCCATCGGAAACCATTCCAAGTGATAACTAAATAACGTGATCAGCAATACACCCACCACATAACCTGGTAGCGCGTAGCCTACGAAAATGAGTACTGAAGAGGCGGAATCAAACACAGAACCGTGCTTGAGCGCCTTATAGTAACCAAGAGGAATCGAGATAAAATAACTAATAAAGAAGGTCATGCCGCCATAAAACAACGACACTGGCAAACGCTCTGCGATCATGTCCGAGACAGGCTCGTAGTAACGCGTCGACTCGCCAAGATCTAGCATTACCAAACGACTTAACCACTCGACGTACGCTTCCGTTACAGGTTTATCTAGGCCATAAAACGCATTCAGCTCCGCGATTTGATCGTCAGAAAGGGCCGTATTACCACCCGCAGACGTCATTGATGCGGCGCCGTCCCCCTGAGACTGCATTTGTGACAACATGCGTTCAACAGGTCCGCCAGGCACGAAACGAGTGATAGCAAAGATGAGAATAGTTATCCCGAGAAACGTTGGGATAACCAACGCCAAACGGCGTAAAAAGTACGACAGCATATACAACTTGCTCCTTGTCTACTGTCCAGTTCAAACGGAGTGAAAGAGGATATTTTCCGCCCAAAATGGTGCATATTTATCTCGTAGTAACTAAAACTGTTGAAGCACACTCCCTGCGCCTCAAGAGCTAGACTTTTCTACTACTGCAATAATTTCAGCGTCATATTTATCTTGAATCCACATCAGCTTCAAGTGTTTGAAACCAAAACATGACAAACTTCCTTCGATGTCGAAAAACAGAAATGTTTTTGTAAAAAATTATAAAAAACCACAAAAATAATTCATACAGAATATCAATCTAGGCTGTTTAGAGCCAAAACCCTACATAAAAATGCACCCTAAACACATAAATAGACACATAATCCAAGGTTATATTTGACCTAAAAATACGAGTGAGCCCTTTAACCGCAATGGGTATCATATTTTGATACCACCTAATAAGTTCGAGCTAACAAAGTATGGATTCGATATAAAACTCATCTCAGAACAATTCACTGGAAAAATATCTTTTTCCAGATTCAATTACCCACTAAAAAACCATAGGCAAGATAAGTCATTAAAGTTTATAAGAAACACAAAATACGGTGTTTTATTGAAATTTAATCTCGATTCATAAACCTTACTCGGTTTTTTATTCCGCCTTTTAAATAAAGTCTAGTTATTTACATCTTTTTTACATTTAAGCATCCCCGTTTACCACTGGTTTGACTTCCTTTTTTCATCTCGGTTATACATTGGCCGAACGTTAACGAAATATTAACGTCACATTTGGCCGCTATGCGGCCTGACATAGGAAATAATAATAATCGGAGCAACAAGGATGTATAAAAACACAACCGCTTTATCTGTTGCGATAAGCCTTGCTTTGGGGACAGCAGCAGTTGCAGCCCCAGCAACAGCACTGGCAGAAGAGCAGCAAGTTGAAAAACTTCAAAAGATGAAAGTTACTGGTTCGCGTATCTCCACGACGGATATGGAAGGTCCTTCACCAGTTACTGTTATTAATAGTAAAGACATTGAGTCTAAAGGCTTTAACAGCGCGCAAGACGTATTGAACAGTTTGACCCAAAACACAGGTGGTGTAATGGCTCAAACAGACTCTTTCTCGTTTACACCAGCAGCGCAGTCAGTCAACTTACGTGGCCTTGGCGCGTCGCGCACATTGATTCTTATTGATGGCCGTCGTCTTCCTCAATACCCGCTAGCACAAAATGGTACATCTAACTTCCAAGATATCGGCCAAATCCCTGTCGCCGCTATTGAGCGTGTTGAAGTAATGACCGACTCAGGTTCTGCTATCTACGGCTCCGACGCAATCGGTGGTGTCGTAAACTTCATTTTAAAGAAAGACTTTGATGGCGTTTCTGTAAAAGTACGCGCGGGTGACGCGACGGATGGTGGTTACCAAAATGGTCGTTTAGACGTTGTAGCTGGCAAAAACTTTGACGACAAACGTATTCTCTTCGTTGGCCAATTTGCGGGCAACGAAATGCTAAAGCAATCTGACCGAGATGATTGGGCTGGCGATGACGGTTCTAGCCGTTCTCAGCTAAGTGGCTACTCTAGCTACGGTGCAAACTTTGAAGGCGCCAACGGAACACTTCTAACACCAGCTGATGCTGGTTCTTCATGTAAAGAAGTCGTTGGTGATGCCGCGATTGAACGAGCGGATGGAAAGTGTGGTGTTAACCGTTCTGCGTACCGAACATTAAAACCAGAAAATAAACAAGTAGACCTACTTTTACGTGGTGAAATGGACATTAACGACAATGTCACTGCCATGGCAGAAGCCCGTTTTGGCTACAAGTCTACAGAATCTGAATTCGAACCTAACCCTTACAGCGTTGAAGTTGATGCCACTCACTTCCGCGGCGAAGGCGAATACACTCGCCGTATGGTCGAATTTGGACCACGCGAAAGTAACACTGAAGCCGATTCTTTTGGCTTAACCTTAGGCTTGAACGGCCTGCTTGCTGATACGTATGATTGGGACCTATCCGCTGGTTACTCTGAGCAAAGCGTTGAAACAAGCAACCCAGCAATCTTCCTAACTCTCGACCAAGCTGTACAAAATGGTGATGTCGATCTTCTAGGGCCTATCTCTCAAGACGTTGTAGACAAATACAGCGGCACTTCAAGCAAAGAAGCCTACTCAAAGCTTTACTCTGTTAACGGCTCACTGGCTGGTGATTTGGTTGAACTTCCTGCAGGTATGTCTGGCTTTGCTGTTTATGGTGAATGGAACCGTACTGACTACAATGAGACGATTGATGCTACAACAGCAGCTGGTGGTTTCTCTGGCCTAGGTGGAACATCAGGCGGCGGTGACCGTGATCAGATTGGTCTTGGTGTTGAAGCTCTTATTCCTATCATTGAAGATTTAGAAATGACTGTCGCTGGTCGTTACGACCACTACTTCGACGACTCGGCAACTGGTGGCGCATTCACTCCTAAAGTAGCCCTAGCGTACCGTCCTACTGACACCCTATTGCTACGTGGTAGCTACGGTCTAGGCTTCCGAGCTCCAGACTTGAAGCGACTATTTGGTGATCAAACTCGAGGCTTTGGTTCTGGTTTTGACCCTGTGCTTTGTGCCAACGCTGGTGGTAGCGGCCCACAAGATAAAGACAAGTACCCAGAGTGTGATACTCAGTACTTCGATACACTTAATGGACCTAACTCAGAGCTGAAAGAAGAAACAAGTACAAACATTAACTTGGGCCTAGCGTGGGAGCCTGTGGATGATCTTGGTGTAACCGTTGACTGGTACCACATCAAGATGGAAGACGTCGTAACAGCACCAACTTACCAAGACGTAATTAACGATCCAGGTAAATACCCAGGTACTGAAGTCGTTCGTAACCCAGATGGCACCATCAAGTCGGTATCCTATGGTCCAGTGAACCAGTCGTATGAAGAGCGTTCTGGTATTGACCTAGCGATCAAATACGCATACGACACTAATGAGTTCGGCTCATTTAACACGCGTGTTGCTGTAACGAAGATCTTGATTGCTGAATATCAAGAAAACGACAGCGAGCCTGTAACGGATGAAAGAGATTTCATGCCTGAATACACCGCAACGTTAAATCTTGGCTGGGCATATGAAGATGTCGCTATCAACCTATTTGGTAAATACCGCGACCGTATGTGTTCAAGCTACGCAAACCGTTACTACTTTGATGACTGTGATTCTGCTAAAAAAGCGGGTTACAAAGCAGAAATCGCTAGTATGACAACGTGGAACCTAACGGCTTCTTACCAATTCAACGAGAGTGGTCGTGTAACTCTTGGTGCTATCAACATGTTTGACAAAGTACCGCCTGCAGATCCTCTAAGCGATACCTCTCCATTCTATGCAACTGGGTATGACGATCCAATCGGACGTCAGCTATACGTCGAGGCATCATACGACTTCTAAAAAATATTTGGCGCGGGTTTTCCGCGCCCTTTTCGACTGACTAAAACACTGACAAGGATGCAACCATGAAATTCAAGGAATTTGGTCTCAGTGCCATAGCTGCAGCATTGCTTACTATCAGTAGTAGCTCTATAGCGGCCAACTCTGGTGCTGTCGTTTCCACACAAGCAAAAGCAAATCAATCTTCAGAAGCTTCGCAACAAAAAATCGACAATTATGCCGAAAGTACTGAAGGCATGTTGGCAGAATACAAAGGCTTACTACGTCAAATCGACAGCATGAAAGTCTACAACGAGCAAATTAACCGTATGGTTCAATCACAGCAAGGTGAATTGGACTCATTAAATAACCAAATTGCTCAGATCGATCAAACGGCAACAGAAGTAGTGCCACTAACACTTAAAATGATCGATGCACTCGATGAGTTTGTGACTCTCGATCTGCCTTTCCAGAAAAAAGAACGTAATAAACGTGTCCAAGAACTGCGTCGTCTCATGGATCGCGCCGACGTAACGACTTCTGAGAAATTCCGTAAAGTGATGGAAGCCTACCAAATTGAAGAAGGCTTCTCTCGCTCAATTGAATCTTACAAAGCTAGCCTAGATAGAAATGGGGAAACCGTGACTTACGATTTCCTACGTATTGGTCGCACGGCGCTTTTATTCCAATCTCCAGACGGTGGTGAAACAGGTATGTGGAACCAACAAACACGTCAATGGGAAACATTACCGGAAAGCTACCGCATAGCGGTACAGCAAGGCCTTCGTATCGCGAAGAAGCAAGCGCCACCAGCGCTAATCAAATTGCCTGTATATGCTGGGGAGGAATAAGAGATGAAAGGATTCAAAACTCTAGCCGCTGGTCTACTAGCGAGCTTATTTATGGCTTCAGGCGTACAAGCAGAAACGCCTAAAAACCTATCTGAACTACTCAAAAACGTAAAATCAGAAAGCATCGTTGAGTCAAAAGAGAACAAAGCCCGTGAAGCTGAGTTCAAGAACAACCGAGATAAGCAAGCGGCATTATTGCAACAGGCTCGTGAAGAGCTAGCTTCACAGCAAGCACTGGGCGATCAACTTAAAGCGACATTTGATGAAAACGATAAGCAGCTGACTGAACTAACAGAAACCTTACGTGTTCGCTCTGGTACTTTGGGCGAAATGTTTGGTGTGGTCCGCCAATATGCGGGCGAGTTTAAGGGTTTATTTGCTGCCTCTCAAAACGCTGTTCAGTTCCCAGAGCGTGACGCTCTACTAACGAAACTGGCTGAAAGCAAAGAACTGCCATCAACACAAGAGCTAGAAGCATTCTGGCATACCATTCTTCAACAAGTGGTTGCCTCAGGCGAGACAGCAACAACCCAAGCAACGGTTGTTTATGGCGAAGGTAAAGAAGCGGTTCGCGATGTTACTCTTGTCGGTGAATTTAACGCGATTGCCGATGGTAAGTACGTTACTTATGTACCTCAAACAGGTAAGTTCGAAGAACTCTCTCGACAGCCTCGCACCAATATTACACGTCATGTTGCAGGCTTTGAGTCAGCGTCAAACAGCTATGAGCCACTGTTTATTGACCCATCCCGTGGTGTAATTCTGTCTCTACTTGTACAAAGCCCTACAGTTCAAGAACGTATTGATCAAGGTGGCATTGTAGGTTACGTCATCCTTGGTATGGGTGCAGTTGGCGCTATCATTGCTCTAGTTTGCTTCCTACGCCTTCAAGTGATTGGCGGTAAAATGCGTAAGCAAGCGAAATCAGAAACCGTGATTCCTGGTAACCCTCTGGGTGAAGTTATCCAAGCTTACCAAGAACACAAAGGTGACAACCTTGAAGATCTTGAAGCGAAACTGGACGAAATCATCCTACGTAACGCACCGAGCATTGAACGCTTTATCAGCTCAATCAAACTGTTCGCTTCTGTAGCACCACTTCTAGGTCTACTGGGTACGGTTATGGGTATGATCGGTACGTTCCAAGCAATCACACTATTTGGTACAGGTGATCCTAAGCTAATGGCTGGCGGTATCTCTGAAGCACTTGTTACTACGATGCTTGGTCTGGTTGTCGCAATTCCTCTACTGTTCCTGTACACCATCGTACACAGTAAAGGTCGTCGTTTGGTTCAAACTCTTGAAGAACAGAGTGCAGGCTTCATCGCTCGCTATCAGGAAAAACTACATAAAGCCGAAAGCTAAGGAGGCGTTATGTGGTGGTTAGTTGGAGAACTTGAATCAATTAGGCGCTTCTTGGGAATGGGTGGCGATGTACTCGTCGCCATCTTCATCCTCAGCTTTATGCTTTGGGCAGTATTGTTAGAACGTTGGTTCTATTTTGCTGCCGTCGCTCCAAAAGCCATGAAAAAAGCCGTTGGCTCATGGCAGGGGCGATCAGAGCACCAGAGCTGGAACGCTAAGATGATCCGACAAGAAATTGTTTCTCGTCAGGACATTGAGAATAAAAAGGGCCTGCCAATCGTGAAAGTATTGATTGCGCTTTGTCCCTTACTGGGTTTGCTCGGCACCGTTGTTGGCATGATCCAAGTATTCGACATCTTAGCGGTAACAGGAACAGGAAGCCCTCGAGCAATGGCCTCGGGGATCTCAAAGGCAACAATCCCAACGTTAGCCGGGATGGTGGCTTCTCTATCAGGACTGTTCTTTAGTTCACGTCTTGATCATTTAGCCAAAGTCACAACGCAAAAGCTGGAAGATAAGCTAAAGCATATTGCCTGAGTAAATGGAATTAGAGGTATAGGTCATGAAAAGACGCTATAGCAGTGATAGCAGTGATGAAACCGCTATCGATATGACACCGATGCTCGACATCGTATTCATCATGTTGATCTTCTTTATCGTAACAACATCGTTCGTAAAAGAAGCTGGTCTAGAAGTAAACCGCCCGACGGCAAGCTCTGCGCAAACCGTGAAAAAAGGTAACATCATGGTCGCAGTTGGTGCGGCGGGTGATGTTTGGGTTGATAAACGCCGCATCGAAGTGGACGCGGTTCGCGCGAATATTGAACGTCTTCGTGCAGAAAGCCCTGATGGCGCAGTTGTTATCCAAGCCGACACAGAAGCAAATGCTGGCGTAGTAGTGAAGGTTATGGACCAGATCAAAATGGCAGGTGTAGAAAGCATCTCCATTGCCGCAACCAATAAGGATTAAGCTTATGCGGTATCTGGCCTCAATTGCACTGGCGCTCATTGTCTCCCTCGGGTTGTTCTGGGGGATGGACAAGCTAGTAAACAAAGAGCGCCACGAGTTAGTGTCGAATGATGACCTGCGTATGGTCGAGTTTATTCGCATTAAACCAGACGAAAAAATACAGGAGAAAAAACGCGAACTTCCAAAGCCACCACCGCCTAAGCGTCCGCCGCCGCCGCCAGAAATGAAAGTGACAGCGACAGTAAAACCGGTGATGGAGCAGACCCCAATGGATATGCCAAAGCTTGACCTACCCGTAAATGTTACAGGTGGTTCGGTGCTTGGACATTATAGCCAGGGTGGAGGTGCGCAACTCGCGGGTAGCGGAGGTCCAACACCTCTAGCGACATTCCAACCTCAAATGCCTAGGAAGGCTGCGAAAGCAGGAATAGAAAAAGGGGTCGTCTTATTAGAGTTTACTGTAAACGCACGTGGTGCCGTAGAGGACATCAAAGTTCTTAAAGAGCAACCACGACGCTTAGGCCTCGGTCGAGCGGCAAGAAAAACAGTCTCTAAATGGACATTTAAACCAAAATTGGTTGACGGGAAACCTGTTAGCTCGCGCCTATCGCAAGAAATAGAGTTCTCAACCAATTAAGGAGTCACGATGAAAAGTTTATGGAAAAGCAAAGTGGCTTCTTTAATTCTCTTCGCAGGAGTGGCAATGGCCGCTCCTACGATGGCAAAAGAAGCTCCTCAGTTATCAGATCGGACATTTCGAACCGTTAACAAAGTGCAAGAGTTGATCGCAACTGAAAAATATTCAGCAGCAAAAGAAAAACTAGCAAGCGCTTTAGAAAGCACAAGTTCGAAAAAATACGACCGAGCAGTTTTACTTCAGCAGACTGGCTTTTTGTATTCGCTACAAGACAATTATGTGCAAGCAGCAAAATACTTTGCCGAAGCATTACAGCTCGACGCACTTCCCGTTCCTGTTGCTCAACAAGTTCGCTACAGCTTGGCTCAGCTTTACCTAGCTGAAGAAAAGTATACGTTGTCTGTAAAAACGATGAAGGAATGGTTCAAGGTTGCAGAAACAACCAAAGAGAAGCCTCAAGCTCATGCTTATATCACGTTAGCGAGCGCTTATGTTCAGTTGGAAGATTACAGAAATGCAATCCCGCCAACCAAAAAAGCCATCGCGATGAGCAAGAGCCCAAGTGAGTCTTGGTACTTAATTCTCGTTGCATCTCACTACGAGTTAGGCCAGCTGAAAAGCGTTGCCAGTGTACTCAAAACTCTGACTTCAAAGTACCCTCAGAAAAAGCGTTACTGGATGCAACTTTCTGGTGTCTACATGGAGCTAGGTCAAGAACGCAACTCTCTAGCCACCCTAGAAATGGTTTACAAAATGGGGAAACTAGAAGGAGAGAAGGAATATTTACGCTTTGTAAACTTCTTGGCTTATCAAGGTATTCCATATAAAGCAGCCAAAACTCTTGACAAGGAAATGGCAGCTGGAAACATTGAAAAGACGAAGGAAAACTATGACCGCCTAGCCAGTTTCTGGCAGCAAGCTAAAGAGCTAGATAAATCAATTCTCGCTTATAAAAAGTCATATAACCTCGCTCCTTCTGCTAAAACGCAAATTCAGATTGCTCGCTTAATGATACAAGACAAGCAGTATTCTGAAGCAACTCGTTTTGTAGAAAGCGCGGCATCCAGTGCCTCTAAAGAGCAAAAGGCAGAACTTGAATACATTCGCGGGATGGCCTATTTCGAGCTTAAGCAACCACAAAAGGCCTTGCAGGCGATGAAAGGCGCTGCTCAATCGCCAAAATTCAGGTCAACCGTTAGCCCTTGGATAAATTTCCTAGAGTCTCAAGGATAATTCGAAGATTAAGTGTGAGTCAGTCGCACGCCTGGGGAAGTGAAAGCTTCCCCTTTTTTCCGTTTTATCTTTATTAACCCCTATTTTTAACCAGAGTCACTCACGCAAGCCAAATCGGGACTCTAAACCTAAAATCAGCACACTAAACGGTTGTAGAAATGGTTTTAATAACAGAGTGCGCGGATGGTAAGTCCTGTATCACGCTCCTTCTTCGCTGTTTAGGAACACTCTGGCGTAAGTAACTATTTCATCTGAGACGATCACAGACAGAAAGATCAACTGGTAACAAAATAGAGATCATGATACTCTTCGCCTCCATTTTTCTGGCGGGATTATCACCAACATCCACCCCTTTGGTGGTTGATTTCTCAATGCCAGTGCTATCGTTATAAGAATGTCGAACTTTCCTTCGGCACTCAATCAATCCAATCAAAAGTGGAACAGTACAATGGGCAAAGGTACTCTCTATATCGTATCTGCACCTAGCGGCGCAGGTAAATCTAGCTTGATCTCAGCGATGTTGGAACGCAACCCAACCTACGCAATGAAAGTGTCTGTGTCTCACACCACGCGCAACATGCGACCTGGTGAAGAAAATGGTGTCCACTACCATTTTGTAGCGAAAGATGAGTTTGAAGCCCTGATCGCTAAAGGTGACTTCCTAGAATACGCAGAAGTGTTTGGTAATTATTACGGCACATCTCGTGTATGGATTGAAGAAACACTAAATAAAGGTATCGACGTTTTTCTAGATATCGACTGGCAAGGCGCACGCCAAATCCGTGAACAAATGCCAGAAGCCAAAAGCATCTTCATCCTGCCACCATCAAACGGTGAGTTAGAGCGTCGCTTGAACACTCGTGGTCAAGATAGCGATGAAGTGATCGCAAAGCGTATGGCTGAAGCCAAGTCGGAAATCTCTCATTACAACGAGTACGACTACGTGATCGTAAACGACGATTTTGATACCGCTTTGATGGATTTTAAAGCTATCTTGCGTGCTGAAAGATTGAAGGAAGAAAAGCAAGCTGCTAAATATAAAGGTATGCTTGACGCGTTGTTAGCAGAGTAACTTCAAAAAAGTCACGCTGTAAAACATAAAGAATTTCCCGTTTTTTGCCCAGTGCGAAAAACACAATAAACTACCTGAGAAAGTCCACAAACGGTGGCTTGTCTAATTGCTAGTAAATAAAGTAGTTAGGTTGTATACTTTCTCGTCATTCTAAAATTTTAGTTAACTATTTGGAGTCCTCATGGCACGCGTAACTGTTCAAGACGCTGTTGAAAAAGTTGGCAACCGTTTCGACCTAGTACTGATTGCGGCTCGCCGCGCTCGTCAAATGCAAACTGGCGGTAAAGATGCACTAGTGCCAGAAGAGAACGATAAGCCAACGGTTATCGCTCTACGCGAAATCGAAGAAGGTTTAATTACTAAAGAAGTTCTAGACGCTCGTGAACGTCAAGAACAGCAAGAGCAAGAAGCGGCAGAGCTAGCGGCAGTAAGCAGCATCGCTCACAACCGTTAATTCTGACTTTAGAATTCAACAACCTCCCGGGCCTATAATTTGTATCTATTCGATAGCCTCAAAGACGTTGCCCAAGAATACCTAACAGAGCCTCAGATTGAGGCTCTGCGTCAATCTTATGTGGTAGCGAGAGATGCCCATGAAGGGCAAACCCGCTCTAGCGGTGAACCATACATCATCCACCCTGTCGCTGTGGCTCGTATCTTGGCCGAAATGCGCCTTGATATCGAAACCCTCCAAGCTGCTTTGCTGCATGACGTCATTGAAGACTGTGATGTAACTAAAGAAGATCTCGAAGAGAAATTCGGCAACACTGTCGCAGAATTGGTTGATGGTGTATCTAAACTGGACAAACTCAAATTCCGCGATAGGAAAGAGGCTCAGGCTGAGAACTTTCGTAAGATGGTTCTGGCCATGGTGCAAGATATCCGCGTCATTCTGATCAAACTGGCTGACCGCACGCACAACATGCGTACGCTTGGCGCGCTTCGACCAGATAAAAAGCGTCGTATTGCTCGTGAAACGTTAGAAATTTACGCGCCCCTCGCTCATCGTCTTGGTATTCACAATATCAAAACCGAACTCGAAGAGTTGGGCTTTGAGGCGCTATATCCCAACCGCTACCGCGTACTGAAAGAAGTGGTTAAAGCCGCACGTGGTAATCGTAAAGAGATGATCCAACGCATTCACAGCGAAATAGAAGGCCGTCTGCAAGATTTCGGCTTGAATGCTCGCGTCGTTGGTCGTGAGAAAAACCTGTTCTCTATCTATAACAAGATGAAAACCAAAGAACAGCGCTTTCACACCATCATGGATATCTATGCGTTCCGAGTCGTTGTTGATACCGCTGATACTTGTTATCGCGTTTTAGGCCAAGTACACAGTTTGTATAAGCCACGTCCTGGTCGCATGAAAGATTACATCGCGGTACCAAAGGCGAACGGCTATCAATCGCTACACACTTCCATGGTTGGCCCACACGGCGTACCTGTTGAAGTTCAGATCCGTACTGAAGATATGGATCAAATGGCGGACAAAGGTGTCGCAGCACACTGGTCTTATAAAGACAAAGGCGACAAGTCTGGCACCACTGCGCAAGTGAAAGCTCAGCGTTGGATGCAAAGCCTGTTAGAGCTACAACAAAGCGCGGGTAACTCATTCGAATTCATTGAAAACGTAAAATCCGATCTTTTCCCAGATGAGATTTACGTCTTCACACCAAAAGGTCGTATCGTTGAATTACCTTTAGGCGCAACGGCTGTCGACTTTGCCTATGCCGTACATACCGATGTAGGCAACTCTTGTGTTGGTGCTCGTGTTGATCGTAACCCTTACCCATTGAGTAAGGCATTGAAAAACGGTCAGACGGTGGAAATTATCAGTGCCCCTGGTGCGCGTCCGAATGCGGCATGGCTAAACTATGTCGTGACTTCTCGTGCCCGCACTAAGATTCGTCAAGTACTGAAAACGATGCGTCGTGAAGAGTCGATTACTTTAGGTCGTCGCCTACTTAATCACGCACTTGGCCGTCACTCGATTGATTCAATTTATCCAGAAAATATCCAAGAAGTCTTGAATGATCTTCGCCTAGAAAGCATCGATGATTTATTGGCTGCTATTGGATTGGGTGAGTTGATGAGCATTGTGATCGCACGTCGTCTCCTTGGTGACACCGAAGAGCTCACGACAACAAGTTCAATCCCAACGGACTCGAAGAAGAAGCTTCCGATTCGTGGCGCAGAAGGCTTATTGCTGACGTTTGCAAATTGTTGTCATCCTATCCCAGATGATCACATTATTGCTCACGTATCGCCTGGTCGTGGTTTGGTTGTTCACCGAGAAACATGTCCGAACGTTCGTGGTTATCAGAAAGAGCCAGACCGTTATATGGCTGTCGCTTGGTCTGAAGACTACGATAAAGAGTTCATTGCTGAACTTAAAGTCGACATGCTTAACAACCAAGGTGCTCTTGCAGAACTGACCAACGTGATCTCGAAAACAGGATCAAACATTCATGGCCTTTCAACGGAAGAACGTGATGGTCGTCTATACACTGTGACTGTGCTGTTGACGACGAAAGATCGTGTCCACCTTGCTGGTATCATGCGTAAGATTAAGGCAATGCCTCAAGCAACCCGAGTCAGACGCAGAAAGAACTAACCTCTATCGCCACCTACTCTGTTAGGTGGCGATTTTTTATACCTCAATAAATATGAACCTAGAACGTTACAACCGTATTCACCAAGTCCTAAAAACTCGCCAAACTGATCTGACACTTTGTCTCGAAGAAGTACATAAGCCAAACAACGTCTCTGCTGTGATCCGCACCGCTGACGCGACAGGCTTACACAAAGTTCACGCAATTTGGCCAGACAAAATGCGTACGCTGAGCCATACCTCAGCTGGCGCGCGTAACTGGGTTGAAGTGGATACTCACGATTCGATTGAAACTGCGATTACCGAACTCAAAGCGCAAGGTATGCAGGTTTTGGTGACCAATCTTTCGGACACCGCCGTCGATTTTCGCGAGATCGACTACACCAGACCAACGGCAATCATTTTAGGCAGTGAAAAAGTTGGCGCTTCGGAGCAAGCCAAACAGCTTGCCGATCAAGACATTATTATCCCAATGGTGGGCATGGTGCAGTCACTAAACGTATCGGTTGCCAGTGCCGTAATTTTGTATGAAGCGCAACGTCAACGTGAAGCCGCAGGCATGTACGACCGAGAAGAAAGCGCTCTGCCTAAAGAGACAATCAACCGTATTCTCTTTGAACGTGGTCACCCTGTGCTGGCAAAGGTCGCGAAACGAAAAGGGCTCGTTTACCCACCACTCGATGAAGAAGGTCAAATCATCGCCGATGACGCGTGGTGGCAAGAGATGCAAAGCAAGTAACAGACTTTCGTCATCCTGAACGGCGGCGAAGGAGCGTGGTTCAGGATCTAATTCTCAAATATACAGATGCTGATAGTGTTAACTTCAGCGACATACTTGTTGGAAATAGAATCCTGATGTCGCTAAAGCTCCTCGGAATGATAGGTTATCAGTCAAATCATGACACTAACTAAAGCATGACTATTTTTTCCTGTACAAAAACACAGCTCCATGGTTAACATACTGCTATGTTAACCATTTTCTTGAGCCCTCTATGTCCGCCCAAATGTTATCTGCCGTCCCATTAACCTCCCTTTCTGGAGTTGGCGCGAAAGTCGCAGAAAAACTCGCCAAAGTTGGCTTACATAGCGTTCAAGATTTGCTGTTTCACCTTCCGTTACGCTACGAAGATCGTACTCGTATTTACCCTATTGCCAAACTGCATGCTGGCCTTTGGGCGGCAGTGCAAGGTAAGATCATGGCAGTCGACACCATCTTCGGTAAGCGCAAAATGCTAACGGTAAAAATCAGCGACGGTAATGGCACTATCACGCTGCGCTTTTTCAACTTTACCGCAGCCATGAAGAACAATTTCACGCAAGGTAAGTTAGTACATGCTTACGGTGAAATTAAGCGCGGTGGCATGGGTTTGGAAATTGTTCATCCTGACTACAAGTTTTACGTCAGCGAGCAAAAGCCCGATGTAGAACAGAGCTTAACCCCTGTTTATCCCACCACCGATGGATTGCGTCAAATCACATTGCGCAACCTTACCGAACAAGCTTTAGCCCTGCTTGATAAAACCGCAGTGCAGGAATTACTTCCAGCTGGGTTGTATGACCATCAAATCACGATGTCGCAAGCGCTGCACACCATTCATCGCCCACCACCAACCATTAATTTAGATGAGTTTGACGAAGGCAAACATCCTGCCCAAATCCGCTTGATCATGGAAGAATTGCTCGCACAAAACTTATCGATGCTGGCGGTGCGTAGCAAAGGTCAGAAGGATTCAGCGCTACCTCTCGGTCCTTGTCATAAACTAAAAACGCAGCTTTTAGCCCAACTGCCTTTCTCTCCTACAAACGCTCAAACCCGAGTAGTACAAGAGATTGAAGCCGATCTAGAAAAACCGCACCCAATGATGCGATTAGTGCAAGGCGATGTTGGTTCGGGGAAAACATTGGTTGCCGCTTTGGCCGCTGTTAGAGCCATTGAGCATGGCCATCAGGTGGCACTCATGGCGCCAACCGAACTATTGGCCGAGCAACACGCTATCAACTTCGCAAACTGGTTTGAGAGAATGGGCATTCAAGTCGGTTGGTTAGCGGGCAAACTCAAAGGTAAGGCAAAGGAAGCCGAGCTGGCTCGTATTGCCAGTGGTGAAGCGCAAATGGTAGTGGGTACTCACGCGCTATTCCAAGAGCACGTTGAATTTCATCACCTTGCTTTGGTCATCATTGATGAACAACACCGCTTCGGTGTCCATCAGCGATTAGAATTGCGTGAAAAAGGCGCAAAACAAGGCGCTTATCCTCATCAGTTGATCATGACGGCGACGCCTATTCCTCGAACCTTAGCGATGACCGCTTACGCCGATCTGGAAACTTCCGTGATTGACGAGCTACCACCGGGTCGAACGCCGATTCAAACCGTTGCCATTCCTGATACAAAACGTGACGACATCGTCGAGCGTGTCCGAAATGCCTGCTTAAACGAAGGCAAGCAGGCATATTGGGTGTGTACCCTGATTGATGAATCGGAAGTACTAGAAGCGCAAGCCGCGGCAGATACCGCAGAAGAGCTTCAACGTAAACTGCCGGACGTAAAAATTGGTCTAGTACACGGACGAATGAAGCCGGCAGAGAAACAAGCGGTGATGCAAGATTTCAAAGACAATAAACTGCATTTGCTGGTCGCAACGACAGTGATTGAAGTTGGTGTGGATGTACCAAACTCTAGCTTGATGATCATAGAAAACCCTGAACGTCTTGGTTTGGCACAATTACACCAGTTAAGAGGTCGCGTGGGCCGAGGTTCCGTTGCTAGCCATTGTGTACTGCTGTACCACTCTCCGCTGTCAAAAACCGCGCAAAAACGTCTCGGAGTACTACGTGAAAGTAACGATGGCTTCGTCATTGCGCAGAAAGACCTAGAAATTCGTGGCCCTGGAGAACTATTGGGTACAAAGCAGACAGGTCTTGCTGATTTCAAAATCGCAGACTTAGTTCGAGATCAACGCCTGATTCCCGAAGTTCAGCGCATTGCGCGTCATATTCATGACAATTACCCGTCTAACGCAACAGCGATTATCGATCGCTGGTTGGGTGAGCGGGATATTTACTCCAAAGCGTAATGATTGAAAGCGAGCCAAGTGGCTCGTTTTTTAATGCGCCAAAAACAAAGCAAACGTTTGCTTTTTGAGTAAATCTCTCTATAATCGCGCACAAATTTTTAAGTGTGTTAGATCACACTCCACCAACCTGAGTTGACTCTGATTAACAGCAATCACAGGTAACGACGTCAACTCCACCCTGCTCTCCCATTCAGCGAGAACTAGGGAAATATTGCGACTAGCGAGACAAACAATGACAACTTCAAACCGATCTTCGGAACTGGTCTATCAACTCAACGATCGACCACCTTTGCCTCAAACCATTTTTGCCGCACTTCAGCACTTATTGGCGATGTTCGTCGCGGTTATCACTCCCTCACTGATCATCTGTCAGTCTTTGGGTGTACCAGCAGACCAAACGAATACCATCATCAGCATGTCTTTGTTTGCGTCAGGCGTGTCTTCGTTTATTCAAATTCGCACCATTGGCCCAATTGGCTCTGGTTTGCTCTCTGTTCAAGGCACCAGCTTTAACTTTTTAGGTCCTATTATTGGTGCAGGCCTATCGCTGAAAGCCGGTGGAGCAGACATCAGTACCATGATGGCTGCCATTTTTGGTACGATTTTAGTCGCATCATTTGCAGAAATTTTTCTATCTCGCGTGTTGGAGCATGCCCGCCGAATCATCACTCCGCTTGTTTCAGGCATCGTCGTCACTCTTATCGGTCTCACACTGATTCAAGTCGGCTTAGTATCAATGGGCGGTGGCTACGCAGCATTAAATGAAGGAACCTTCGGCAGCTTAGACAAACTTGCTCTGGCTGGGACGGTACTTGGATTAATTGTGATTTTAAACCGCTCGAAAAACCCATACATCCGTGTGGCTTCAATCGTGATTGCGATGCTAGTGGGCTACATCATGGCGTATTTTATGGGGATGGTAGATACTTCTCAGCTAGGCGCAACCGAGATCGTAGCACTGCCCGTACCAATGCAATATGGCTTATCGTTTGACTGGTCTCTGTTCATTCCGCTGGTACTGATTTTCTTTATTACCGCACTAGAAGCCATCGGTGATATTACCGCAACATCTGAAGTGTCTGGTGAGCCAGTAAAAGGCCCAGTGTACATGAAACGCATTAAGGGCGGTGTGTTAGCAGACGGCTTAAACTCTGCAATCGCAGCCGTTTTCAACAGCTTCCCGAACTCAACGTTTAGCCAGAATAACGGCATCATCATGCTAACAGGAGTCGCGAGCCGCTACGTGGGTTACTTTATTTCTGGCATGTTAGTGATTCTTGGCTTGTTTCCTGGCGTCGCTAGCTTTGTTCAGCTGATTCCTGAGCCAGTACTTGGCGGCGCAACGATTGTTATGTTTGGTACGATTGCTGCCGCTGGTGTGCGTATTATCTCTCGTGTTGAGCTCGATCGCCGCGCAATTCTGATCATGGCCTTATCCTTCTCAATGGGACTTGGTATCGCACAAAAACCAGAGATCCTGCAATTTATGCCAGAATTTATTAAGAGTATTTTCTCAACTGGTGTTGCAGCAGGTGGCATCACAGCGATCATTTTAAATCTACTTCTGCCAGAGAAACTGGAAGACGAAGATGAACTTCCTCAGGAAGTGAAAGAGTCTTAAGATTATTGAGAATAAGAAAAGCCCAACCTATTTAGGTTGGGCTTTTTGTTTAAAGGGTGCAGGCCATCGACTTACTTGGTAGGAAAGCTGATTTGAGCGATTAAACCGCCTTCACTGCGATTACGCATCACCACAGAGCCTGAATGCTGGCTGATTATGCGCTTCACAATCGCCAACCCTAGCCCAGTGCCTTCACTACCGCGAGCGGTGTCACCACGCGTAAAGGGTTCAAATAACCTCGCGATTTGAGAATGCTCGATACCCGGTCCGTTGTCCTCTACTGAAATCCACACTAGCTGCTTATCTGCTGTCACACCAGTGCTGATTTTGACCCAGCCATTGCCATAACGTAGCGCATTCACAACTAAGTTACTGATCGCCCGCTTAATCGCAATCGCGCTTCCTTTGGCTGGCGGCAAGTTAAGATTAAGATCTGTTTCAATTTCAACCTCATAGCCACCTTCAGAACTGGCGACGTCACTGGCAATCGTACTGATATCAACCGCTTCAAACGATTCTTGGTTCACCGGTTTGAGATAATCCATAAACTGACTGATGATCTCATTACATTCTTCCGTATCGCTAATGATCCCCTCCGCAAGATAGCTGTCCTCAGGAGACATCATTTCTGTTGCTAGGCGAATACGCGTCAGAGGCGTTCGTAAGTCATGGCTAATCCCCGCCATTAATAAGGCTCGGTCTTCTTCTAGCTCTTGAATACCTTTCGACATTTGATTAAAGGCTCGAGTTACAGAGCGAATTTCCGATGCGCCTTTCTCTGCTAAGGGGGGTGGGATCTCACCTCGACCGACGTCTTTCGCGGCTCTCTCTAAAGCCAAAAGTGGACGGTTTTGCAAACGAATAAACAACCAACCACCAGCAATGATCAGCAGCGCCATAATCAAGCTGTTACGAAACAGCGGGGCAAAATCTTCTTCTTGCAGCTCAGATAACGGAATACGAATGATGGAGTTCGGCAACTTTTCGATGTGCATCCACAAAATGTAACTTTCATCGCCAAGCAATAAGCGCACTTCTGTGGGCGAACCCAGCTCTTGGCTCATTTCTTCAGACATCAAATCAATCGACATTGCGTGATGAAATTCAATCGCCTTATCGCTATCGAGACTATGAACCGTCACCCCTAGTCTTTCTAATAATTGACGCCTTAACGGTGCATCAGACTTTAAAGGTCCTTCATCATCAAGCACCAAATTGAGCTCATGGGCGAGAATTTTATTGAACTGCTGCAAACTCGGCATCAACGCGTAGTTAAAAACGGCGTAGTAAGAGAAAACTTGGCTCGCGAGAAGCAAAGAGATGAACAGCAGAATAGATTGTGTCAGTGAACTTCGGATGCGCATGGAACGTTCCTAGTGGTCCTAATCGCGAAATTTCAGCCTTCAAAGGGAAGGTAATGAAGGCTGAAGTTGCTATAGCCAAGTGCTGGCTATGGAGTGAAGAGATTACACCTCTTTGCCGTCTGGGACGAAAACATAACCTAGGCCCCACACGGTTTGAATGTAGCGCGGCTTGCTCGGATCGTCTTCTAACATGCGACGTAAGCGTGAGATTTGTACGTCAATAGAGCGTTCCATTGCAGAATATTCACGGCCACGCGCCATGTTCATCAATTTATCTCGTGACATTGGCTCACGTGCATTCATCACGAGCGCCTTTAGAACAGCAAACTCTCCAGAGGTGAGTGGCATTGCCTCGTCACCGCGGAACATCTCGCGAGTGCCTAGATTGAGTCGGAACTCCCCGAACTCCACCACTTTTTCTTCCGTGCTTGGTGCACCCGGCAACTCTACGGTTTGGCGGCGTAATACGGCCTTGATGCGAGCCAATAATTCGCGTGGGTTAAACGGTTTTGGCAAATAATCATCCGCCCCTACCTCAAGACCTACGATGCGGTCCACTTCATCACCTTTCGCGGTGAGCATTAAGATTGGCAACATATTGTTCGCGTGGCGTAGACGACGACAAATTGACAAACCGTCTTCACCTGGCAACATTAGGTCCAGCACCATTAAGTGAAAGTTTTCGCGCGTTAGTAGGCGATCCATCTGTTCGCCATTGGCGACACTTCGTACCTGAAAACCTTGCTCAGAAAGGTAACGCTCCAATAGAGCACGTAAACGAGCATCGTCATCAACCACTAAAATTTTATGATTTTCTTGCATTGAAACATCCTTTCAGAAGCGTCTATTGTCGAAAATGTATCACTGTTTTTCCTAACGTGCTCAAGCAAATTGTTACTCTTTTTATCTTAAGCGCTTTATTCTCTCTCTAGCAGGTATTTTCAGCACCTACTATTGACCATAATTCCATTCCAGTTCACGTTTGGCCTCAAGCAGCTCTTGCTGTGCCTCAGCCAGCTTGTGACGTTTTTTCTCAATTTTGTCTGCTTTCCCTGAATGCTGAGCTTCGACTAATTCTTCCTCTCGCTCCTCAACTTCTTTAGTCTTTTCTTCCACTTCTGTTTGCAGCTCTTGGCGCAGCTCACCTTCCGAGCATTCATTCTGGATAGCGGAAAGTGCTTGCTCCAAGCCTTTAATGCGATGCTCATTACCTTGCGCTTTTGCATACTCAAGCTGCTGCTCTACCGCTAACTCTTTAGCGTCACAGCCTTTCACTTCATCTTGAGCAAAAACTGAAAGTGAGAAACCTATTGTTAGTGCAGCACTACACATGACTGCTTTGTTCATTTTACTTCTCCGAGAAAGGCACCATGCCTTTATACCAAATATTCTGACATTGAGACCCAAGTCACTCCTAGTGAACTTCATGAGACTTGAATCGGTGATAAAGCCTCAGTCTTCCGAGGCCGGTTGAGTATATTCAATTGAGTTGATGAACCACTCTTTTTCACCTTCTGGGGTGCGTACCGTGAACTCTTCATCCACTTGTTTTTTCAACATCGCTCGCGCCATAGGTGAATCGATAGAGATGTAGTCTTTCGCATCGCCATAAATCTCTTCAGGCCCGACAATACGAAACTTTTTCACTTCTCCTGCCTCATTTTCTATTTCCACCCATGCACCAAAAAAGACTTTGCCTTCTTGTTGCGGAGAATAGTCAACGATCGTGACTTCTGGCAGGAATTTACGAAGGAAGCGGACACGACGGTCGATCTGACGGAGTAAACGTTTATTGAAGGTGTAATCCGCATTTTCTGAGCGATCGCCCAGGCTCGCAGCCCAAGTGACGATCTTGGTGATTTCCGGGCGCTTTTCATTCCAAAGGTAATCATGCTCTTGTTTGAGTTTGTTGTAACCTTCTCGTGTAATCAGCTTAGTTTTCAAATTAACTCCTATCTCAACTAAAAAATGCTGCTCTTTGGCAGCATTAAGGAGATGATATACCCAAAGATCCAATGTTTTTCAGGCTTTGGGTATCAAGGTGATAAGGCGGCCAGAGTGTTACTTTTCGTAATCCGGTTTTTGCGTCACGATGTAATTCGTATCACTCGAAACAACCGCGCCATGTTTTAGGAAGTTTTTACCTAAAATCATGCTGTAATGGAAGCGACCTCGGTCCTGTAAGTTGACTCGGATCTTCTTCTCTAATTCGCCAAGCTTAACATGCATTTCAACCACAGGGCGTACGTTCGCTTTCTCGCCTTTCTTCGCTTTAATACGCATGACGTCAACAACAGGCTTAGTAAACGCCTGTTTCATGCCAAGATCGTTCTCATAGGTAAAGCTCACCATGTCTTTGCCGTCTTTCTTAAACTGCTTGATGTTCTTAGCATTGATTGAGCTTACATCTGCACCCGTGTCTAACTTCACAGGGAAAGACATCCCCTCAACTTCCGCCACTTCGATATGGCCAGCTTTGAAAAGTGGCCTTACATCTAGTAGATGGTCTGCGCGAGTGTTCAGTAACACACCCCCCTTGGCTATGTCATGACCAAAGACGAAAAAGGGTTGAGTGTCACCCTCATCAAGCACATCGAGCGCAAACTTCATTGATGTGTCTTTCCTACCGAGAAGAAAGTCTCCTTCAACAACAGGGCGCACTGCGCTGCCAACCTTGAGCTTTTTCAACACTGGTTTGGTGATTTTTTCTTCTTTTCCCTCATCGTTCATTAAATAAAACGTGACGGACTCATCCTTACCTTTTTCTGTTACTTCAAACCCATTTACACGCAGTAATGGCGTTTTCACAGTAAAAGTGGGGTAAGCAGGGACGGTATAACCATCAATGGTGACCTGTTCTTCTGGTGAAACGACAAGAGGTTTTGATTTGAGTGCGCTTTTGAACGTTTTTTCTACGCCACCCAGTAGATTTTCTCTGTCCGTATCAATAACAAAGTGCTGACTCGCGACGTCCCGACCTAAGCGAATTTGCGAACTGAACTTACTGCGATCACGCAGATACACCAACCAACGTTGAGTTTCATTTTCGCCGACTTTGACGGGTAAATAGACTAAAGGGCGCTCGCTTTTGGTCGTTTTCAGCATTCGTACCAAGGGTAATGTCATTGGATGACGCTTGCCATTCTCGCCCTCTAACATAAAAGAGACTTCGTTATGCTTTTTGTCTACCTTGATGTCCAGTGCATGGACGTTGGTATAACGGCTAGAAGTTGAGATGCTGATCTTATATGGCACACCTTCGACTTCAACCGTCTCTTTTTTGCCAATCATTTTTGCGCGTGGCTGTTCTTGAAGGTAATCGTAACCAGCGAAGACCCATGCGTTATCATCGAGATAGGTTTTACCAATCAAGATAGGAGAAGAGAATTGCGTACGCTTGGTCAGGTTCACTTCCGTATCAACGGTGTGACCAGCGATTGTCATCGGCATTTTTATTGTCGGGCGTAGGATGGGCTTTTTGCTTGTTCGACTGCGAATCGCGCTCACTCTTTCCAGATCATCGGTAATCTGTATTTCCTTCCCTGTATAAGGGTGAGGAACCGTAAAGCTAACCTTTACTTGATATGGCTTAAAGCTGTCGGCGTCCCACTTTGCCTTCGTACCACCTAAGTCATCGACAATCGCCCAAAGTAACTCGTTATCTTTCAAATCTTGGTAATCTGGGTGTGAACTACTGACATGGATATTCTCCGCATGCATCGATGTCGTATCTGCACCAGTATCAATCTTGCCAATAAATGACACCGCTTTTAGTTCCGGAATGTCACTGTAGTAGACGCTCTCCACACGCCCTAGTACCAATTTGTTATCGAGCTGATAAACGGGAGCTTGTGTGGTTCCTGAGATAGACTGCGCCCAACTAAGCGGGGCGACAAGTAAGGCACTCGTAAGCGCTAACGCCAAAGACATTTTTTTCATCATGATTATCCGTATAAGCCGAGGTACATTTAGTGATATCAACAACCGTGGAATTAGGTTAGTCGATAACTGCGGATATAAGTTCTCAATTTAATTACAGTTTTGACATAAATCTGACTGATGTCCACCAGCGCCCGGTAAATTTTTGCCTCGTTAATTTAAAACATTGCAAATTCTTCGAACGACCCCAATGTTCTATACAACCAAAACTGAATTAAAAGAGAAAACACGGATGAGCCAAGCTATCTGTCGCATGATTGCTCAAGAACTGAATGTTCGCCCAGAGCAAGTCAACGCCGCTGTCACCCTAATTGATGATGGCAACACTGTCCCTTTTATTGCACGTTACCGCAAAGAGGTGACGGGGGGCCTTGATGATACCCAGCTGCGTACTTTGGACAGCCGTCTGTCTTACCTTCGTGAAATGGATGATCGCCGCCAAACCATCCTCAAATCAATCCAAGAGCAAGGCAAACTGACGCCAGAGCTAGAACAAGAGATCGCGCAGGCAGACAGCAAAACTCGTCTTGAAGACTTATACCTACCTTACAAACCCAAGCGTCGTACGAAAGGTCAGATCGCGATTGAGGCTGGTCTTGAGCCGCTCGCAGATCAGCTTTGGAATCATCCACAAACCGAGCCAGAAAGCGAAGCAAGCAAATACCTTGATGCAGACAAAGGCATCGCAGACACCAAAGCTGCATTGGATGGCGCTCGCGCGATCATCATGGAGCGCATCGCAGAAGACGCAAACTTACTGGAAAAAATTCGCAACCACTTAAATCGCAATGCGGAACTGGTCTCACGAGTCGTTGAAGGCAAAGAGCAAGAAGGCGAGAAGTTTAAAGATTACTTCAACCACAACGAGCCCCTAAGCAAAGTGCCATCGCACCGCGCACTGGCGATGTTGCGTGGCCGTAACGAAGGCTTCCTGACATTGGCAATGAATGCTGATCCAGAACAGGAAGAAGGCGCTCGTCAGTCTTACTGCGAAACGATTATCGCAGACCATTATGGCGTGACGCTAAGCAGCGCACCGGCGGATACCTGGCGTAAGCAAGTGATCAGCTGGGCATGGCGCATCAAAGTATCGATGCACATGGAAACCGAGCTAATGGGCGCAATGAAAGAGCGCGCTGAAATCGAAGCGATTGAAGTATTCGCCACTAACCTAAAAGACTTGTTGATGGCAGCACCGGCTGGCCCTCGTGCAACACTTGGTCTAGATCCGGGTCTGCGTACAGGTTCAAAAATCGCGGTTGTCGACTCAACAGGTAAAGTGCTTGCAACCGAAACCATCTACCCTCACCCACCACAAAAACAATACGACAAGTCAGCACAAATCGTTGAGCAGTTGGTGCGTAAGTACAACGTGGATTTGATTGCGATTGGTAACGGTACGGCTTCACGTGAAACCGACAGCTTTGTCGCAGACGTCATCAAACGTGGCAACCTGAAAGTTCAGAAGATCATCGTAAGTGAAGCAGGGGCTTCGGTTTACTCAGCGTCTGAGCTTGCAGCAAAAGAGTTCCCGAATATGGACGTATCACTGCGTGGTGCAGTGTCGATTGCACGTCGTTTGCAAGATCCATTGGCTGAACTCGTGAAAATTGATCCGAAATCTATTGGTGTGGGTCAATACCAGCACGATGTAAGCCAATCTATGTTGGCAAAACGCCTAGATGCGATTGTGGAAGACTGTGTAAACGCGGTTGGTGTTGATGTGAACACTGCTTCTGCGGCGCTACTGACGCGCGTAGCAGGCTTATCAAGCACCATCGCGCAGAACATTGTCGACTTCCGCGATGAGAACGGCCGCTTCGAAGCACGTACAACCTTGAAGAAAGTACCTCGTTTAGGTCCTAAGGCGTTCGAGCAGTGTGCGGGCTTCCTGCGTATTATGGATGGTAAGAACCCACTTGATGCGTCTGCGGTTCACCCAGAAGCGTACCCAGTGGTCAAAGCGATTTCTGAGAAGAACAACAAAGATATCAAAGCACTGATTGGTGATTCAAGCTTCCTTAAAGGTCTGCATGCGGTCGATTACACCGACGATAACTTCGGCGTTCCAACCATTACAGACATCATCAAAGAGTTAGACAAGCCGGGTCGTGACCCACGTCCAGAATTCAAAACGGCGACCTTTGCAGAAGGTGTAAACTCGGTATCTGACTTGGAACCGGGCATGATTCTAGAAGGCGTGGTGTCTAACGTAGCCAACTTCGGTGCCTTCGTTGATATCGGCGTTCACCAAGATGGTCTTGTGCATATTTCTGCACTGACAGATCGTTATGTGTCTGACCCACGTGAAGTGGTGAAAGCAGGCGACATCGTCAAAGTGAAAGTGATGGAAGTGGACGTGCAGCGTAAGCGCATTGGTCTATCGATGCGTATGAACGACGAACCGGGTCAAGACAACCGCAGCCAACGCTCATCAGCAGCGCCACGTCGTAATGACCAACCGCAGCGTCGTCAGCCTCGCCGTGATGATTCGTCATCGAACAGCGCGATGGGCGGTGCATTTGCGGCGGCGTTTGCTAAAGCGAAAAAGTAACCTTACCTAGGCTTCACCGCTAACGAGCTTTCATAACTAAAAAGAAAACGCTCCAATCAGTCAACCTGCTTGGAGCGTTTTTGTTTGAGTAGGATATTGAGTCGTCATAATACTGCTATCACTTCTGACGGGGTATGGGGAGCGACTGCATGACCATAATGAAACTTGATCACCTTCCTGCGCTTTTCCATTAATCCTTCATTGATCGCAGCATCCAAAATGCGCTTTGGTAAGCGAAAGCGGATCGCGTAGCCTTTCCCCTGGTCTTCACTATACGATTTGAGCGCAAGCAAACTAAAAAGCCGTTCTAGTGTATCTTCCGGCTCTTCTTGATAACGCGTGTCGACTTCCGTTTCCATATCATAATCAGGATGCTCTGAAGGATCCCAAGAAGACTGACGTCGGCGCTTGTCGTCACCTTTTACTTTTCGCTCTGCATTGGTTTTGGCCAATGCGACCGTTGGCGTTACAGGCTCTCGGACTTTATTGTCGCGAGCTGCTTGTTCCGTCTGCACATTCACGGATGGGGCGATCAGTGGCACACTTACGTTGGTCGGTGACACAATCATTGCGAACCCTCCTCAGAGTCGCCCAACTCGTCAATATGGCTTAGCTTTATTGGCTAATAAAACCTCACCAGCCTTTATATCGACCACTTTTTAAACAACTTGAGGTATTTCCGCTCGTACTTGCTCAATCGTGAGCAAACTCTCGGATTTGAACACAAAATTCGTCATGTTCGGTGATAAAAGGCGCATGAGAGGACTGATTAAAAACAAACTGCTGGGTATGAGGCAACTGTTCACTTAAATCGTTAGCTACTTTAATTGGCACCAACCCATCTAAACGGCCATAAAGACGCAACATTGGAACAGAAAGAGACGTCAACGCATCGCGCAGATCCACATCAGCAAGGATGTTTAGCCCAACCAACAGCGATTCAGGGTTTGGCTGAGGGCGCGATAGTACCGCTTGCTTGAGCTGTTTAACGTCTTTACGCGCTGATGGGCTGCCCATCGCTTGCAACGCCATAAAGCGCTCAATGGTCAGTGAGAAATCTTCTAGCAACTGAGAGGTGAACGCACTCAGTACATTCGGTTGAATGCCACGCCACGGTTTTTCTGCGGCAAATTTTGGTGAGCTGGCAACCGTAATCAACTTAGCCACGCGCTCGGGCATATTTAATGCCACATGCGTCGCCACTAAACCTCCGAGGGACCAACCAAGCCAAATCGCTTTCTCTGGCGCACCTTGCACCACCAAGTTAGCAATATGGTCTAAATCTTCAGCATGAGATTCGGCGCTATGTCCGTACCCCGGAAGGTCAACCACATGAACTCGGAAATAAGGTTGAAGAGACTCGACTGTCTGCTGCCATACCGCACCATTCATGCCCCACCCATGAAGTAACACCAAATCTGGTCCCTGACCAAATGACTGCCAGTGTAATTTCGTGCTCATGCTCTCAATCTCTCCCACTTATTTTATTCCCTACGGCTTCAGCCAAGCGTTAGGCTGAGTAAAATATCACCATGAATAAACGCTATGTTATCTCATCACTGGCAAAACATCATGCATCGTGTATTGAGCAGTCAATGCGGCCTGTGTCGGTTCCCTATTCAAACACCAAGCCACACAAATACTCTGCGCTGGTGCGAGCACTGTTTAAAATACCTAACTCCGGTAAAACGATGTCAACGCTGCGGTTTATCATTACAGAAAGAAGAAATGAGTACGGATAGTATTTGTGGTGAATGTCTTTCAGAGCCACCGCCATGGCAAAGGCTATACACGTTAGGCGATTACGACTTTCCCCTTTCACGGGAAGTACAACGCTTTAAAGATCACGGAGAGTCTTGGCATGTAAAAGCATTAACCGAGCAACTGGCACAGCGCATCACCACGCCAGCTCCAATCATTACCAGTGTGCCATTGCACTGGCAGCGTTACCTGCGCCGGGGTTTTAATCAAAGTGATGTTTTAGCCCGACACCTCGCCAAGCAATTGCAGACTAATTTTGATGCGAAGGTCTTTCGTCGAGTAAAGCTCGCCCAATCACAGCGTGGTAATACCAAAACAAGCCGTGAACAAAACTTAAAAGGCGCGTTTATTCTCAATAAGCAACCTCACTCTTCCCATGTTGCCATCGTCGATGATGTAGTCACCACAGGCAGTACCGTCCGACAATTATGTCATTTACTACTTGAAGTTGGCGTAGAAAGCATCGATATTTACTGCATCTGCAGAACACCTGCTCCTCGTTCTCTCTAGATCGCTTCGCCATGCCTTAGCATCAAAAAGACTAGACCCATACGTCAACAAGAGTAGAATAGCAGCAGTAACCTACAAATTTACTCGGGTATTCGTCGTGTCAAATATTACTATTACAGAAACTGCGCAAACGCATTTCGCTAACCTTTTAGGTCAACAACCTGAAGGCACTAACATTCGTATTTTCGTTGTGAACCCAGGTACACAAAACGCTGAGTGTGGCGTGTCTTACTGCCCACCAGAAGCAGTAGAATCGACCGACACTGAACTCTCTTACAGCGGTTTTTCAGCTTACGTGGATGAGCTAAGCCTGCCATTCCTTGAAGACGCTGAAATCGATTTTGTTACCGATAAAATGGGCTCTCAGCTAACGCTAAAAGCACCTAACGCTAAAATGCGTAAAGTTGCGGACGACGCACCACTGGTTGAGCGCGTTGAGTACGTTATCCAAACTCAAGTGAACCCACAACTTGCTGGCCACGGTGGTCACGTAAACTTGGTTGAGATCACTGAAGACGGTGTTGCGATTGTTGCATTTGGTGGCGGTTGTAATGGCTGTTCTATGGTTGACGTAACACTAAAAGAAGGCATCGAGAAAGAGCTGCTAAACCAGTTCATTGGTGAACTAACCGCAGTTCGTGATGCTACAGAACATGACCGTGGTGATCACTCTTACTACTAAGAGTAAACACTGTCAGAAAATGGGAGGCTTCGGTCTCCCATTTTTGTATCGATACTGAGGTGATGCTGAGATGCTTAGCTCGACTCGTAAAATCCGCTAGAAACTCAGGCGGAGTTCTCATATATTAAGAATCTTACGCATCTCGTAAACGCCAACGACACCAAGGAGCCAGCGTCATGCCGAAACGAACCCCACCAGAGATACTCTCATGCCAGACGGTTGCAAAATCCAAACTGTTTGCTGTGGAAGCGCTCGACCTTCGTTTTTCCAATGGTGAGCACCGTACTTATGAGCGTATGAAGCCAAGTGGACGAGATGCTGTAATGGTAGTCCCTGTAACAGAACAAGGCGATTTATTACTGGTGCGTGAATACGCCGCTGGAACTGAACGTTACGAGCTAGGTTTCCCAAAAGGGCTGATTGACCCAGGAGAAACACCACACCAAGCTGCGGATCGTGAGTTAAAAGAAGAAATCGGCTTTGGCTGTAATCAGTTAACCCCGTTGAAACAAGTTATCCTCGCGCCATCTTACTTTTCGAGCAAAATGACTCTATTTTTAGGACAGGCGCTTTATCCAGAGAAGCAAGAAGGCGATGAGCCTGAACCACTGGAAATTGTGCGTTGGCCACTTGCGCAAGCCGAAGAGTTATTAACTCACATGGATTTCTGTGAAGCACGAAGCATCACAGCGCTAATGTTGGCACTGAAACACTTACCAAACACCACTCACAAGCATAACCAATAACGGTCATTAGAACCGAATAACACTGTGAGTAAGGACTATCACTTATGCCAATGACAAAAGATCTATCTCACCTACTTCCTCAAGTCATCGAGATTGCCCGCAGTGCTGGGCAAATGATCCTCGAAATATATGAAAAGAAGCAATACGAGGCCTACACCAAAAGTGACGAAACTCCCGTAACAAGTGCAGATATTGCAGCTCACAAGTTCATCACTGAACGCTTGAGTGATCTGACGCCTGACATTCCCGTGTTGTCAGAAGAAGACGCAGACATAAGCTTAGAGCAACGCGCTCAGTGGGAACGTTATTGGTTAGTCGACCCTCTTGATGGTACTCAAGAATTCATCGCTCGCAGTGGTGACTTTGCCACTATTATTGCGTTGGTCGACAACAATCGACCAACCATGGGCGTCGTTTACGGCCCTGTATCTGGCGTGACTTACTACGCTTATAATGGCAAAGGCGCCTGGAAAATTCCCGACATGTCGGACAGCGTCAAAATCCATACACACAAACACGAACAGCCAGAGCAAAGCATCGCAATTGCTATTAGTCGTCGCCAAGACATCAATCGTATTACTAACCGTATGAGCAGCGCCTGGAATTACGACTTAATACCGCTCGGTTCTGCAGCATTGAAAGCATGCCTCGTCGCGGAAGGGGCGGTAGATTGCTATCTCCGACTAGGTCCAACAGGTGAGTGGGACACCGCTGCGACACAATGCATTGTTGAAGAAGCTGGCGGACGTATTCTCAGCACGCAATTAGAACCGCTGTCATATAACGAGCGGGAAACACTAGAAAACCCGAACTTTATTGTTCTTGGTGATGCGGATTTACCTTGGAATGAGATTTTACAACGCAAAGATTAAGCGCCCTATCGGTAAAATTTAGAGCACAAAATTCTAGCAATAGAAAGGCCACGAATATCTTCGTGGCCTTTTCTTTTTGACCTTCTGTACAGCACTTGGAGTATTTGGCCTACTATGTTCCAATTGCCTGTAAAGCTGAACGAAAGAAAACAAATCAATTAAAAATCATGGTTTTAAATTTCCATTCATTCCCAATGCACAGCGAATAGAGGTTTTTCCAAAAGCAAAAAGAGCTGCACAATAGCAGCTCTTTTAAGATATTGGATTTTGTCACGATAGGTTAGAAGCGCCCTTGGTAATTAAACTCATATTGACCTTGAGCATTCGGCTTACCCAACCATTTCAGTTGCTCCCCCATGCTGGATGGGAACTCTGCACCAGGTTTGAACCACGCTTTGGTTGAGTACCGTTGATTAGGCATCAGTTCAGCGGAAAACGCCGCAGAGACTTGTTTGCTGCCCTGCTCACCAGTTGCCGTCAATACACTATCCTGACAGTTTATATCGGCAATCACAGGACCGAGATCTAAGCTGCCAACGGGGCTTTGAATACCACTGGCATTCCATACTAAAGTGCCTTCACCGTTCTTACACCAAGGCGCAGCATAAGTCGCATGACGAATATTCAGCTCAAGTTGCCCATCAACACCAACAGGCACAGGGAGGCGCGCTTGCTCAACAACTTTTACCGCCGGAATCGAGGCAACTAAGTTTTTGGCATAAGGGCCATCACTTAAGCTATAACCGACAAAACCGCGCCCACGAACGTCCATTTCACTACCACGACCAAAGCGCACAGCAAACTCAGCTTTACCTGTCAGTAGACTCGACCATTGGAAATCCCAATTAACTTCTCCAAGGTTCTGGCGCTGCCAACGAATACTAGAAGCTTGACCTTGCCATACCGAACCGTTGGCTCCTTGAATGTCCAGGCCTCTCACTGTTGGTGCTTGTTGTAACACCCAAGAGACTGGTAATCCCATTAAAAGACTGACTGAAAAAAAGACGATAAAGATAACAACGTAAAGTACTGCTCGCTTCACCTTAACCTCGCTTAAACTGAAGGCGGTTTACATCGATCATGCCCGCTTGCTCTGTTCGGTCGATATCTAAAAATTCGACTTCAATACCCTGTTGCTCTTTCAAGTAACGTAACCAATCCACTAGTTGATTAAACGCGAGTGGTTTGATCCACACTTGAACGCTCTCATTACGAGGTTGTACTCGAATCAACTCAACTTTATAACGACGAGCTGAAGAAGAAACCAACTGATTCAACGGTTGACTAGAGTAGCTCACACCGCTGCTTTTTCGCAGTGCAGTGATGCCATCCGCTTTATCTTGTACCCAAGCTAGCAACTGCTTTTCACTTTGAATACGTGACTGAGCTAGCTCCGCACGTTGACTCATTGGCTGTAATAAACCCCAATAAATAATACCGATAACGGCAATAGCGCCACATTCCATGACCAAACGCTGCTCACGCTGCGAGATGCTGCTCCACCAAACCTGAGCTTGAGAAATTAAATTTTTCATCATCACCTCACAAACGCTTCAAAACAAAGCTGCCAACCACAACGTTATCGCTACGGTTCAACTGACCTTGCTCAACATTAAACTTCTCTGCCAATTTCACACGAGCCTGCTCAAAAGGTTGGAAGTCTGAACTACGAGCCTGAATACGTACTTCGCCACGTTGTCCGTCGTATTTAAAGCTAGTGATCTCCAAGTCACTGACCTGACCAAGCGTCGCGGGTAATGCCGCCAACCATGACAACATTGCCTGCTGACCACTTCCACCAGATAAGCGGCGCTCTTCATCATCCATTTGTCGTTTGAGGTAACTAACGGTAGGAATGCGTCGTTTATTTGGGAACACCTGGCGGAAAATACGCTCACTCTCCTCACGATACGCTTGAGCTTGTGCTTCGTACTTATGGACCACGAGCAACTGCTGCGCAACCATAACGACGATAAGCACCCCCGCAGCAATGGTGGCTTTTTGCCAGAGCTTCCAGTATTTACCCCAAGAAGATTTCGGCTTGAAGCTCCCAGTCAGCAAATTGACTTTGCTTTCTGTCACCCCCTTCGCCAGTAAAGCCATCGTCATTTCTTCTGGTTGCGGATCCCATATTTCAGGTAACGCAGATTCCGGGACCGAGCTAAAGCAATCGAGCTTCCAACCTTCATGATTTTGTAGATAAGAAGAGAGGTAAAGGTCTAACCAAGAAGCGTCGACAACCGCGCCCTCTGTCGCAGAGTGACGAATTAGCCATTGCTCGCCAATCATTGCAGCACTGCTGTGATCTCCACGAACCGGTAACGCAAGCACATCGGGTAAAATGCGTTTAATGGCGATACCTTGGCTTGAGAAACGTTGCAGTACAGTCTGAATCCAAGCACGTTCAACTGCGCAAATCTGCGCTTTATCCGCTTGTTTACCCAACACGCTAAAGTGCAGGCCATCAACGTCCTGAGCAACTTCGTCTTCCACTAAGTACGGTAACATAGCCTCGAATTGGCGTGTTGCACCAGGTGGTATATCCACTTGCGTCAGGACTACATCATTACTCGCCAACAGCGCCACAACTTGGCGCTGACCAGCATATGAGACCAATTCATCTAAGTGTTCCCACCCGGCGATTTCACCGCTAGCAATCACTTCCTGTTGATCTGTCGACCACACCACCCAAGGAATGGTACTTTGTTGTTCGCTACTCAGCCGAACGGTCAGAAACTCGCTCACTGATCCCTCCAAAACGACGGCGAACTACGGTCACCGTTTCTCTATTTGTACTTTGCAAAAGGCTTCGGATACGTACACGTGATTCATCCACCAACACTTGTGCATCCAATTCAAAAAAGGCGCTATCCACACCCAAATAGCCTTTGGCGTTTTTCTTTACATCTTCACTTAAGCCAGCCATTTCTGACTCTGCTAAAAATTCATCAATGCTATCCCACCCATCAAATGGGCGTTTTTCAATTAGCTGAATCGCATCACTACTGCTTAAGTTTGGTGAGAACATTGCCACCAAAATCGGAGTTTGCTCAACATCAATCGTATTCACGTTTAAACGCCAGTCATCACTTGGTAATGCACAGACCAGCGGCTCCAATTTTTGGAAAATTTCACCACTCACCTGATAGACAGCCCGTAACTCGGAAGCATCTGCCATCCAACCATTTGATGCTAAATAGGAAGGCTTCATCGCTTCATATGTGCTGTCTTCAACCCCAGTAGTCGAACGGACAGAGTCGTCAGCATCAATGTATTCCCAAGTAGAGTCTGCAATGATTTCTGCTTGATATGGCTCGACACCCAACTCTTCTAATAGGCGCTGCAATACATTCACTAAATATGGTCTTGTAATTTGCTGACCCGTTGGTTGCACACGACTCAATACATTTAGATTAAAGCACGCTTGCTTGTCTCTAATTCGTCCCGCCGCTTGACCATAATCTAACGGATAGACTTGCTCTTTTATCGCCCACGGTTGACTCATATTAATCGTGTCGGTGTCTTTATAACTTTGCTCGATACCCACTTTTGCTAGCGCCTCGACGCCAAGGCTGTACCAATACGCTTGCTGGTAATTGATTTGATTAGCGCCTCGCTGAAACTGCAAGAACAAACGTTCCGACATACTGGCAGCAACCGTCGCCATAATCGCCAGCAACATCAACACTATAATCAAAGCAACACCGCGCTGACGGTTAACCATTATTGCTGTCTCCTGAACTTTCCTCTTTCTGACTCAATGTGCCATCAGGAGTGAGATAAGTGCGGGCAATTTCTCCATAATCTTTGAGAGTGAGAACAACAGAAACCGCTTTCGGCAGCGCTTTTTCTTCAGCCCACTCTTTTTTCCATTGCTTACCATCATAGAAACGCATATCAAATGACTCGACCTGCGTTAGCAATGGAGTAACAGTACCTTGTTGCCCAACCGGCGTATCAGGATAGCGCCACCATACTCGCTGCAGTGTTTCTTCTTTTAAGCGATAGCCAACTTTGGTTACTTCTCCACGAGGGAACTGCTGCTGAGGATTGTGCCAACCTAAACGGGCAAACATCAGCCCTTTGGTATCGGAGTCCAACAAGTAATCGGACCAAAAAATTAGCCGGCTAGCAGGCTCTTCACCATTAGTACGCGTTTGACGCATCGCCATTTGACGAAAATCGTTATCCATCATAACCATGGCACGCTGAATTTCGTTTAAGCGTTGGGTTCGTTCTTGTGATAGCGCATTGCTACGCTGTACTTGCGATACCACTTGGTACGCAGCGACACTTAAACTGGCAAAGATGGCAATCGATACCAACACTTCAATAAGTGTAAAACCTTTCACCCTTTGGCGCGTGTTTGCGCGGAGATGATTATTGCGCCACATAGCTTCGTACCGTTACTACAGGGCTCGCGCTTTTCTCTACCGAGACGCTCACATCAAATGCTTTCAGCAATGGCTGCGTCGTGGCGACTGGCGTGACTTTCCAGAACCAAGTGCGTCCTGCCAGCTCTTCTGTGCCGTTTTTCGCTTTGAGTTCTCCGGTATTCAACATCACATTTGCCATCTGATTATCCACAACCATGGCTGCAAACATTTTTTCTTCTAAATAACTGATTGTATTAATATGCTGGCTCACGGAGCGAATGACACTGATGGCAGCGGTAGCGAAAATTGCCAGTGCGACCAATACTTCCAGTAAGGTCATGCCTCTCGTCCGGCGATGACTCAAATTTAGGCGAGCTTGCTTAAAATTGCGCATTCTCATCCTCTTTCACTTCTTCGCCCGGAGCTAATAACAAAATTTGTCCACTTTCTTTGCCAATGACTCGCCAACCGTCATTAAAGGCATCACCATTTTGCGGAAAAAAAGACAGGGTGAATGGCGTGACTTCAGCGCTGGAAAAGATAAACACTTGCGGTGGCTCAATTTTCTTTTCGTCCTCTTCTTCTGCGAACATGTCTTCATCAAAAAGAGAACCTGGTTTGAATAAGCGCTCATCGTTATCCCAAGCACCACCGCCGAGTTCGAGTTGTAGCGTAATATCTTCTTCTAGCTTGGTTTTGCTCGGAATCTGCTTTAATTTCAGGGGCTGCCAACCTTCTGAGGTTAAACTCAGTAGAGCGTAGGTCGATTTGGCATCATCCACTCGAACGCCAAAATCTTTACCGCTCAGCACCGCTTCTTCATTGAGCAGCTGTAAACGCTGAAAAAAGCTTTGAGCATACTGCTTGGAAAGATCTTTTTGGCTAGTCGGTAACGTCGAGAGCACGGCCACAGCCGTAAGAGATAGCAAAACCAGCACCAATAGAATTTCTATCAATGTAAAACCGTTATGTTTTCGCATTTGTTTCATTAGTGCTGGCTTAGGCTCAATTATTGGAAATCTTGCATGTTCCAGTTGCCAATATCTGCAGCTGGACCTTCTCCACCCTCTTGGCCATCTGCGCCTAGAGTGAAGATATCGATTGTACCGTTATCACCTGGGCTTAAGTATTGGTACTGGTTGCCCCAAGGGTCATTAGGAAGACGTTTGATGTAACCACCATCACGGTAGTTGCGTGGCTCTGGGTTAGATGGCTTGCTAACCAATGCTTCTAGACCTTGGTCCGTTGTTGGGTAAACGCTGTTATCCAACTTGTACATATCTAGGGCATTTTCCAGCGCTACGATGTCCGTAATCGCTTTTTGTTGGTCAGCCTTCTCTTTGTTACCCAATAGGTTTGGAACAACGAAACTTGCCAAAATACCAAGGATAACGACAACAACCATCACTTCTAAAAGTGTAAAACCCTGTTGTTTACTACGCTTAAACTTCATTTTTTTCTCCGAAAGTTAGATTAAAGCCATGCCGTTAGTAGACACGTCTTAATTCGAAATTATCCGCTCATCAAGTTATTCATTTCTAGCATTGGCATCAAGGTCGCCATCACAATGAACAACACTAATCCAGCCATTAATGCAATCAGCGCAGGAGTAAACACACCCAGAGCAATATTGACTGTTGATTCAAAGTTTTGATCTTGGTTATCGGCTGCCCGCGTCAACATGCTCTCTAATTCACCACTTTGCTCACCACTGGCGATCATGTGTAGCATCATTGGTGGAAACAAGCGAGTTTGGTCCAACGCCTTACGCAAACTAGCGCCCTCTCGGACGTTATCCGCTGCAAGCAAGACTTGCTGCTTCACATAACGGTTAGACATAACATCTACCGCAACGCGCATACCCTCGAGAATTGGAATCGCACTGGAAGTACAGACCGAAAGTGTTCGTGCGAATCGTGCGGTATTCAAACCTCGAGAGATCTTACCTATTAGCGGTAAGCTCAAGATTTTTCTGTCCCAAGCTAAGCGAAAGTCTGGCTTTTGCAACGCCAGTTTGAGGCCATAGAAAAGCGCCACCAGCACAACGAAAATAATCAGCCCCCAATCTTGCACAAACTCACTGGCTGCCAGTAAAAATTGCGTCGATTGAGGTAACTCTTGGCCCATCTGAATGATGGGTTCAATGATTTTAGGAACCACTGTCGCCAATAAGAACGAAACGATGACAACCGCGAATACCACCAAAACTACAGGATAAATCATGGCTTGAAGCAATTTAGATCGCATCTTTTGGCGGTTTTCGACATAGTCTGCCAAACGCTCTAATACGGTATCGAGGTGACCTGATTTTTCGCCCGCCGCAACCATAGAGCGGTACAGTTCATCAAACACGTGTGGGTAATCAGCAAAACTGTCGGCGAGCGGATAACCCTCGGTTACTTTCGAGCGAACCGCAGCCAGCATAGAACGAATTCTCGGCTTTTCAGCCTGCTCAGAGACCGCGCGCAAACATTCTTCCAGAGGCATGCCTGATTGGACTAACGTGGACAATTGACGTGTGATTAGTGCCAGCTCAGATGTTGAGATGCCGCGCTTAAAGCTGACTGAGCCTGAAGACTTAACCGATTTAGCTTTCGTCTCAACCACTTCAATCGGGATCATCCCTTGCTCTTTGAGTCGCTGGCGCACTTGTCGGGCGTTGTCCCCTTCTATCGTGCCTTTTTTATGCTTGCCTTTTGCATCTAGCGCTTTGTACTCAAATGCCGCCATTAGGTTTCCTTCGTCACTCGCATCACTTCTTCAAGTGACGTAATACCACGACGTACTTTGCTTAAACCATCACTGCGAATACTTGGCGTATGGGCGCGAACGGCTCTCTCAATTTCTTGTTCACCAGACTCTCGATGAATCAACTCTTGCACTTGCTCATCAACCATAATGAGCTCGTGGATACCTGTTCGACCTCGGTAGCCTTTTTGGTTACACGCTTCACAGCCTTTTGCTCGGTGCAGTTCTAACGGTTCATGCGCTTCCATACCAAACAGTTTTTTCTGTTCCGCATCGGCTTCATACGGCTCTTTACAGCTTGGACAAAGCGTTCGAACTAAGCGCTGCGCTAGCACCCCTAATAACGAAGAAGAAATAAGGAATGGCTCAATACCCATATCACGTAGACGCGTAATCGCACCCACTGCGGTGTTGGTGTGGAGAGTAGACATTACCAAGTGACCCGTTAAGGACGCTTGCACTGCAATTTGTGCGGTTTCTAAGTCACGGATCTCACCGACCATCACCACATCCGGGTCCTGACGCAGAATGGCACGCAAGCCACGCGCAAAAGTCATGTCGACCTTTGGGTTCACCTGAGTTTGACCGATGCCATCAATATCAAATTCGATCGGGTCTTCAACCGTTAAAATGTTGCGTTCGTTGCTATTGATCTCTTGCAAGCCAGCGTACAAGGTGGTTGATTTACCAGAACCTGTCGGGCCCGTCACCAAGATGATACCGTGAGGGCGGCCAATCAAGTGACGGAAGTTGTCATGCACTGAAGGGGTCATGCCCAAACTATGTAAATCAAGACGAGTCGCGTTTTTATCCAACAAACGCATTACCACGCGCTCACCATGTGAGGACGGCATCGTAGATACACGCACGTCCACCGCACGACCACCGATACGCAACGAAATACGGCCATCTTGAGGCACACGCTTTTCTGCGATATCTAGTTTAGCCATAACCTTCACACGAGAAACTAGCAAAGGCGCTAGCTTACGACTTGGGGTCAGAACTTCACGCAATACGCCATCGACACGGAAACGAATCGAAAGGGTTTTCTCGAACGTCTCAATATGAATATCCGACGCACCTTCTTTGATCGCTTCGCCCAACATGGCGTTGATCAATTTGATGATTGGCGCATCGTCTTCCGATTCTAATAAGTCTTCATCGTGCGGCAGTTCTTCAGCCAAAGAGAAGAAATCATCGCTATCAGCACCAATATCTTCCATCAACTGACGCGCTTCAGACGAGTCGCGTTGATATGCTTCGGTCAGCTTTTTATCAAAGGCTTCTTTATCGATAGGTTGCGGTACGAAGCTTTTCTTTAATACACGACGGACTTCAACCAGAGCCGCAGGGTTAAGCGGCTCGACATAGTAAAGAATAGGTGGACGCTCAGGATGCTCTGTCTCCAGCACCAGTTTAAAGCGGTTGGCAAAACTGAATGGCAGACGACGCATACTTGGCGCTGTGTCTAACATATCAACCATTAGTTGTTTTCCATTTGATCAATAAACGCTTGAATCTCTGTTGGGTGCTGACGCTCCTGGCCAAAGGCAGGCATAACCGGGATCTTCTCGTCTGCCATCAACTTCAACCCTTGATCCGCTTTGTAAAGCTGTTCTGCGCGAATAAAGTTGTATTTACGCTGCGTAATACCGTCGGCCGTCACACCATCGCGAATAATCGTCGGCTTGATGAACACCATCAAGTTACGTTTTTCTGTTTGCGTGCTAGTTGACTTGAACAGATGGCCAAGTACCGGAATGTCACCCAATAGCGGCACTTTAGACTCACTTTCAAGTGCGCGTTCATCGACCAAACCACCAAGAACCAACATCTGACCATCTTGGATCATGACAGAGGTGTTTAACTGTCGTTTAGCAAAGCGAACGTCAACCGCACCGTTTGCGCCTAATACGTTGGAAACTTCTTGTTCAATGTTTAACTGTACAGAGTCACCTTCGTTAATTTGTGGCACTACTTTGAGTTTGATACCGACTTCTTTACGGTCAACCGTTTGGAATGGGTTGTCGTTGTTTGAGCCAGCCGTAGAGCCCGTAATAACCGGAACCTCTTCACCCACAATAAATGATGCTTCGCCATTATCCATTACGGTAATACTCGGAGAAGATAGAATGTTTGAGTTGGAGTCAGAAGCAACAGCACTAATTAGCGCTGTCCAGTCACCCATGACAATACTCATTGCCGCACCATTTACTCCGCTAAGTGCTGAAGCTAGCGTAGAGTAGTCACCTGATTCAGTAACATCATATGGCGTTCGTTCGCCATTAGAGTTGGTATAGTATTCAGTTCGGGTTTGATCTTTTGCTTCTTCTAGACCAACCATTACCTGACCAATCGGGGCTCCTGAGTTACCGTACTGAATTACAGCACCCGTTTCTAATGAACCCCACTGAACACCTAGGTTAATACCATCACCTTCAGACATTTCGACAATTAACGCTTCAATAAGAACCTGAGCACGACGAATATCGAGTTGAGAAATGACGTCTTGTAATGCCATCATAATATCTGGTGGCGCTGTTAAAACTAACGAGTTAGTTGCAGCGTGAGCAGCAATGACGACCTCACCACGCGATGCACCTGATGTTTTCTGACCGGCTTGTTTTTCAGCTTGCAGGTTATCGGAAACACCTTTCAATACATCCACCAAATCTTCAGCTTTCGCATTTTTCAGGTACACAACTCGGTTGTTACCTTTTGTCGCCATTTCAACATCAAGTTGACGAATCAAACGTTTCAAGCGGGCTCTTACTTTTGGATCACCAGAAATTAAAATCGCGTTAGTACGTTCATCGGCCACAATTTTAGGTTCAAGGAACTCTGGCGTGCTTTTCTGATTCGCACTTTTATTCAGTGCTTCAACAATGCGTACCATTTCAGCAGCAGATGCATTACGCAGCTCTACCAATTCAATTTCTTTATCACCGGCTTGGTCAACTCGCTTGATGATCTCTGCTAAGCGATTCACTACTGCCGCACGACCTGTGATCAAGATAATATTCGCTGGATCATAATGAACCACGTTACCGGCACCGGCGTTATCAATCAGCTGACGAAGTAGAGGAGACAACTCTCGAACCGACACATTACGCACCGCGACAACTCGAGTGATAACACTATCGCCTTGCGCGCTGCCATCACCTAACACAGGGATTGCTGAGGTTTTTGAGTCTTTTGCTTTGATAACCTTAAGTACCCCATTGTCCATTTCTACGACTGCGTAACCGTATACTTCAAGGACATTAAGGAAAAAGCTGTAGTATTGCTCTTCGTTAAGAACGTCATAGCTGCGGACATCGATTTTACCGCGTACTGAAGGATCAACAATGATGGTCTTTTCGAGGTTACGACCCACTATGTTGATGAATTCTTGAATATCAGTGCCTTTAAAGCTCGCACTAAATTCGTTTGCCATTGCACCTGGTACGCAGAGTAAACTTCCTGCTAGTAGCCAAGCACTTTTGCTGAACCAATGTTTCACGTATGTCTCCCTGAACTTACGCCGGTTGCCTAAGTCTTACAATTGGATATAGATATCGTACTGTTGGCCGTCTCGCTCAACAGTTAAATTTAATTCTTGCGGATCGCTCATCACTTGCATCAGTTGTACTGAAGAAGACGGATCACTTAAATCGATCCCGTTCAGTTGAACCGCAATATCACCAGGTTGTAGCCCTACATCATTAAATAATGCGGCATCACGACCAGGTGATACTCGATAACCAACAATGTCTCCGTCTTTTTTGACGGGTGAGATGGTGATGTATTTAAAAACGCTTTGTGGATCTTTCGCAATTTCCTCGCGGATTTGCTCTAATTTCTCTCCAACGTCAGACGTCGCTGCTTCTGCTCGCTGAGCTTGCGCCCTAGCTACCTGCGGCGATTCAGATAACTTCTTATATTCTATACCTTGCATCATTAAGGTCTCGTCTCGACCTTGGTTATCAATGATGACGCGATCCACCAATACCGCTTTCAGCGTCGCACGTGTCCCTTCGATTTCTTCACCCAAACCGTACGTAGCTTGCTTACCTCGGTTAGCAATAACAGCAAGGCTGGTATTGGCATCACTGCTGGCAACCGCACCGACTAGGGTGAGGTTAAGGCGCGTCTTAGGGGCGTCTTTAACAATAGGCTGTTCTACAACCGCCGCTTTTTGCTCAGTGTATTTACCGAATAGGTTGGCATTCTGAAGGGCATTAAAATCTATCGCGTCGCCTCTATTGCTCGCAGCAACGCTACTCGCCGATGGACGCCATTGCGGCACTTCCGACGATTGAGGTATGGCTAACCACACAATTTTGCCAAGTATCCATCCGGTTATCGCAATAAACAGACAGGTAAGCAACAAGCTAAGTTTGGCTTGAATGGTATAATGATTGGACTTGATCTGAGCCAGTAGCGGTCTGCTTGATAATCCTGCACTTAGCTCTAAACGTTTCACTGAATGGATTCCTTTATTCTAACGTCCGTCATTTAAGCTATAACGATAGCTATCGACTTTAAATTGCTAAATTTGCAATAAAATTATTACTCAACAAAGAGCAGTGAACTATATCACAAGTTGTCTTTCATACCTTTTTCTTATGCAGTTTTTGCCAACTCCCTTGAAAAAAATACGCCTTGACTCCATCTGTAGGTGAATAATCCATCACTCATTGCCGTATTCGGGCAGTGATTAGATAGCGTAGTGTTCTATGAGTTCCCTAAATGAAGCCGTTAGGCTAGATAAATGGCTATGGGCCGCAAGATTTTACAAAACCCGCTCCATCGCGCGTAACATGGTCGATGGCGGTAAAGTCCACTATAATGGCCAACGAAGCAAGCCGAGTAAAATCGTTGAAGTGGGCGCTGAAGTCAGACTTCGTCAAGGCAACGAAGAAAAAATCGTGATCATCGAACAAATCTCAGATCAACGCCGAGGCGCTCCCATCGCACAAACCTTATATCGCGAAACCAATGAGAGTATCGCGAAACGTGAGGAACACGCGACTCAACGTAAGCTTAATGCCCACAACCCAAGTCCGGAACGCCGCCCAGATAAAAAGCAGCGCAGAGACATCATTAAGTTCAAACACCAATAAAAGCCGGAATTACCAACGAGGAAAGCACTCCATGGCAAATAATGTTTTAAACCGCTACCTATTCGAAGATCTTTCAGTACGTGGCGAGTTGGTACAATTGGATGAAGCGTACCAACGTGTTATCTCCAGCAAGGAATATCCGGCAGCAATAGAGAAACTGCTGGGTGAGCTACTCGTTTCAACTACTCTTTTAACTGCCACTCTTAAGTTCGAAGGTTCGATCACCATCCAGCTACAAGGCGACGGTCCTGTGTCTCTTGCCGTTATCAACGGTGACCATAACCAACGTGTTCGTGGCGTAGCTCGCTGGGAAGGCGATATTGCCGATGACGCAAACATTCACGATCTAATGGGTAAGGGCTACCTTGTGATCACCATCGAACCGAAAAACGGCGAGCGTTACCAAGGCGTCGTTGGATTAGAAGGTGACACTTTAGCAGAAGTGCTAGAAGGCTACTTTACAAACTCAGAGCAGTTAAAAACGCGCCTATGGATCCGCACTGGTGAGCATGAAGGCAAAGCACACGCAGCAGGTATGTTGATTCAAGTGATCCCTGACGGCACTGGCTCTCCAGATGATTTCGAACATCTAGAGCAGCTCACTGATACAGTAAAAGATGAAGAATTGTTTGGTTTAGAAGCGAACGAGTTATTGTATCGACTATATAACCAAGACAAAGTACGTCTGTACGAGCCACAACCTGTCGAGTTCCATTGTGGCTGTTCTCGTGAGCGTAGCGGTGCCGCAATCATCACCGTTGAGAAAGCTGAAATTTATGACATTTTGGCAGAAGTTGGATCAGTTTCTTTACATTGTGATTACTGTGGCACAACTTATACGTTCGACGAATCTGAAGTCACTGAACTGTATGCACAAGCTTCTACGGACAAGAAAACCCTGCATTAATTTACATAGCTTATCAAGCACGTAATTTACCCTACAAAAGGCCAGCTTAATGCTGGCCTTTTTGTGATCAACCCCTCGTAATAACTAGCCTCAAGCGTAATAAAACAACTGCTTAATTTTAAACAATTAATAATGATTTTGCCCTAGCGCAAAGGATTGCGTGCACGATAGACTATTCCCACCAATATGTGACGGGTTACCTAAAACCTTATTGAAATCATGGGTAAATTTTGAGCTATCTCCCTGTTTTCTCCCCGCCCCGTTGCTAGCATGGTGAGCAGATTAAAATTAAAACATTCTTACAAAATCCCTACAAAATCCTTATAAGGAGCACCTATGACCGTTATGGAACATACTAAGGCTGCAACACTTGATCTAACCAAGCACGGACTGCATAACGTAAAAGAGGTTATTCGCAACCCAAGCTACGAAATGTTGTTTGAGGAAGAAACGCGTGAAGACCTAACCGGTTATGAGCGCGGCGTGGTTACTGAACTAGGTGCGGTTGCCGTTGACACTGGCATCTTTACTGGTCGCTCACCAAAAGATAAATACATCGTCAAAGACGCTACGACAGAAGAACATATGTGGTGGACGTCTGATCAAGTGAAAAATGATAACAAGCCAATCACTCCTGAAGTGTGGGACGAGCTAAAAGAACTGGTCACAAACCAGCTTTCTAACAAACGCTTGTTTGTTGTTGACGGTTACTGTGGTGCAAACCCAGATACACGTTTGAGCATTCGTGTTATCACAGAAGTCGCATGGCAAGCGCACTTCGTTAAAAACATGTTTATTCGCCCGACAGAAGAAGAGTTAGCGACATTTGAACCAGACTTCGTAGTAATGAATGGCGCAAAATGCACTAATCCAAAATGGGAAGAGCAAGGCCTGAACTCAGAAAACTTCACCGTATTTAACCTAACCGAGCGCATGCAACTTATCGGTGGTACTTGGTACGGCGGTGAAATGAAGAAAGGTATGTTCGCCATGATGAACTACTTCCTTCCACTAAAAGACATCGCATCAATGCACTGTAGCGCTAACATGGGCAAAGATGGCGATGTAGCGGTATTCTTCGGTCTATCTGGTACGGGTAAAACGACCCTGTCGACTGATCCTAAACGTGCGCTAATTGGTGATGATGAGCACGGCTGGGATGATGACGGTGTCTTCAACTTCGAAGGTGGTTGTTACGCAAAAACCATCAAACTTTCGAAAGAAGCGGAGCCGGACATCTACAACGCAATTCGTCGTGATGCACTGCTAGAAAACGTAACAGTACGTGGCGATGGCTCTATCGACTTTGATGATGGTTCGAAAACAGAAAACACACGTGTTTCTTACCCTATCTACCATATCGATAATATCGTTAAGCCAGTATCAAAAGGCGGCCACGCGAATAAAGTGATCTTCCTATCAGCCGATGCATTTGGCGTACTGCCTCCAGTATCTAAATTGACACCTGAGCAAACTAAGTACCACTTCCTGTCTGGCTTTACCGCCAAACTAGCGGGAACAGAGCGCGGTATTACTGAGCCAACACCAACTTTCTCTGCTTGTTTCGGCGCGGCGTTCCTAACGCTTCACCCAACTAAATACGCAGAAGTACTGGTTAAACGCATGGAAGCAGCAGGCGCTGAGGCTTACCTAGTGAACACAGGTTGGAACGGCACTGGCAAACGTATCTCTATTCAAGATACACGCGGAATTATTGATGCCATTCTTGATGGTTCGATTGAAGAAGCACCAACTAAGCACATTCCAATCTTCAACCTTGAAGTACCAACGTCACTACCAGGTGTGGATCCTAGCATTCTAGACCCTCGCGACACGTACGTTGACCCACTTCAGTGGGAAAGCAAAGCGAAAGATTTAGCAGCGCGCTTTATCAATAACTTTGATAAGTACACAGACAACGCTGAAGGTAAATCCCTGGTTGCGGCTGGTCCTCAGATTGATTAAATCGAGTAACAGCGACGTCGCGTAAACGCAGTGAAAAGTTGGCATTAACTTATCACCTTTACGTAGGCCAAGTTACAAAAATTGCTTCAAGCCCCTCTTTTGAGGGGCTTTTTATTGAATACCACAGAATATTGATACAAGCTAAAGCCTATCTAGTTTTATTTCATAACACACGTAGGTTCTAGCAAAGATGAAAACAGCGCGTCGAGTTCTACTTCTGTTACTGGTTATCTTAGTTGCCATTCCAGCCGCTACGATTGCGCTGCTAACAACATCTTACGCGGACGCAACCTGGCGCTTGCTGTCAAACACCTTTTCTCTTCCCTTCCGGGCCGGAAGCGTGCGTTATGGCTTTCCCTATCACCTAACTTTACAACGCGTGAACACCAGCGGAGACGATGCGTCTTACATCGAGCAAGTCGATTTATGGATGAATCCCGATGTTTATCGCGATGGTAAATGGATCGTTGATAGTTTATTGATTGATGGTATGAGCTTGCAGTATGGCGCACCAAAGCTCCCACCTTTAGACAACGTTTTATTCCATCAAATCGCGCTCAAAAATATTGATTACGCCGACGAGCAGTTCTCTGCCAATGGCATTGACCTTCAAATTCAATCACCACAATGGAATGGTCATTTAATACCATATGGCGAAGTTCAACTTGCAGCTGACCAACTCTATTGGAATGGCGAAGCCTTTAATCAAGTCTTAGTCGATATAGACTACAAACCGCAAGACAGTACGCTTTATGGCACCTCTTTTAACTGGCGTAACAGTCAAATATCTGGGCAAGGGGAGCAGTATCCTCAAGGCTGGTCTTTAGTAAATGTGACCATCAACAAGCTGAAACTGAGTAATACGCAGCGCCAATCACTGCTTGCAAAACCTTGGCACGATCTACCATTTAGCATTAATCATATTAATAGCTTAGATTTGCTTAACGCCGATATTGAATGGGGCGACTGGCACTGGCAGAACTTGGATCTTTCTGTGGAAAACGCCACGCTGCCACTGTCTCTCTGGAAGACAAAAGCTCAAGTGTCATTGCAGGCGGATAGCGTTCGATTCCAGCAGCAAACCGCAATAGAGCCACGTTTGAGTGCCGCTATCGAGCCAGGAGTAATCCAGCTCAACGAGCTCAGCTTAGATTGGCAGCAAGGTCGAGTGCAAGTTTCTGGATTGTTCACGCCAACACAATGGAAGCTCAAAGAAGCCTCTATTCAAGGCCTCAAGTGGGCAACACAGCCAGAAGACAACCTAAATTGGTGGCACGCCGCCACCAGCGAGTTAGAGCATGTTGCAATCGAACGACTCGACATTGAGCGCAGCCAAATTATCCAGCTATCTCACGAACCTTATTGGCAACTTTCCGGTTTAAATATCGAAGGGCAACAGCTTGATATTAAACAGTCTGCTCAACGTTGGGGCCTTTGGCAAGGCGAATTGGAAGTCAGCGTTGTCAACGCCAGCTATGACCAAATACTCACATCTCACGCAGCACTTGCCATGCAAAGCAAAGATGGCTTTTGGCAATTGACTCGCCTTTTTGCGCCACTCGAGCAAGGCTACGTAGAAGGCATCGGACAAATAGATTTGAGTACCCCGAGCCAACCTTGGGCGCTCAACGTCAATGCTGATGGTATTCCCTTATCGCTCTTCCACGATTATTTTTTACCCGACACACTGGCTATTGATGGTTTTTCCGATCTCAGCCTCGATCTACAAGGGTTATCAGGTGATCGCAACATGCTGGCCTACAGCTTATCGGGTGAAGTGGAAGCCAATCTCCGAGATACCCGCTTGAAGTCCCAAGCGGATCATTCGCTCAAAGCCATTACCTTAAGTCCACTGCGTTTAAGCGCGCAACGAGGGGAAGTTGCCATAACGCCGGTCACCATCTCAGGAAAAGCCATAAGTGGTAAGGTTTGGGGAACATTTGATATGGCCAACAACCCGCTAAGTGGCATTACTTATCAATTGGAAGAGTCGTGCGGAAACATTGAAGGCGATCTACTAAGTGGCGAAACCCACCGTAATGAGTGCGTGAACGCATCAAAACTGGCCGAGCCTACTGATATTGAGACTCCACAGAAAAATGAACCTTCCATCGAGCAGCCAATCGTAATTGATAACATCAATTTGGAGACTCAAGAGGAAGAGCTTTACGAAGAAGTTATCGAAGAAGATGAAGTACCCGACACGAATTCCGCAGCAGAACAAACCCTCTCACCGACAGAGCAAGAAGGTGAAACAGATAAGCGCCCAGCAGATCAGTCGGCGCTTACCCCATCAGCAACTGAGTAACTGCGAGTAGTTCGGTATCAGCATATAGGTACCGACAAAATCCACAGCTGGCGTGTCACCACTATAAATCACTACGTGAATAACGATGCGTGCTTTGCGTCCCGACTCCAATCGGTCTAGGTCACCACTGATCCCATCCAACGAAGTACTCGCCACGGGGTTTTGTTCGACTGGTTGACGATAACGAATAGAGCTGTCGGCCAACACAATATCACCGTGCAACCCACGCTCTTTAAGCAGCAGCCACGTCATCCCCCACCCTGTCAAGGTTGCTAAGGTAAAAGCTGACCCGGCGAACATGGTGTTATGCGGATTAAGGTTAGGATTAAGCTGCGCACAGCATTCAAACTGGTAACCCGTGTACTGATTAATTTTGATCCCCATTTTGTCGCTAATTGGGATTTGTTGCTCCCAGCGCTGTTGAAGCTCAGTACACCATTCAGGGCGACGTAACACATTGGCCATCGGATCCAGTTGCTTCACCATTTGCTGATGGCGCACAGGGCCACGCTCATCGGTTAGCTCGCCTCGACGCTCAAAGCCATTTTTTTCATAAAAGGCGATGGCATCTTCACGGGCATTACACACCAAGCGTTTCGCTCCTTCTTGGCGCGCTAACGACTCTAGTGCAACCAAAACCAGCGAACCCATTCCTTTGCTACGGCGATTATTTTTAACCGCCATGTAGCGGATCTGGCCATCATTATCCGGTGTAATGTATAAACGGCCAATCGCCATAGGACGACCTCGTCCATCAACAATCATGCGGTGATGGCTCATTTCGTCGTATTCATCGCGCTCTGAGCCGATCGGCATACGCCATGGCTCACGAAGCAGTTGCCAGCGAAACTGATAATACTTGTTTATCTGATTATCGGTTTTGGGAGTAATGAGTTTGAACATATCAATCCTTTGAAAGCACAACACTAATCAGTGTCGGAAAAATTACTCCAAGCCAATTCCATGATCTTGGAGTTAAAGCTTAGACTATGGCGCCTGTGTTACCAGATTAGACCTGCAACCAAAACGTCACTGGACCGTCATTCACCAAAGACACTTTCATATCGGCAGCGAAGCGGCCACGCTGTGTGGGTAAGACTTCTTCACACAAGTCAGAAAAGTAATCATACAAGCGCTCTGCATCAACAGGATGCGCACCGCGAGAAAAGCCAGCTCGCGTGCCTTTTTTTGTATCCGCAGGCAGCGTAAATTGAGAAACCACCAGCACTTTACCTTCCACCTGTTTAACGTTTAGGTTCATCTTGCCTTCGTCATCTTCGAACACACGGTAGGTTGTAACACGCTCCATTAAACGCTTTGCTTTAGCTTCATCGTCGTCCTTCTCTACGCCCAATAAGACCAGCAGACCACGATCAATTTCTCCTACGACTTCACCATCCACACGGACGGCTGCTTCACTGACTCGTTGAATTAGCGCTATCACTACTCTCGCTTCCTTCATCTGTTAACTGAGATTCAGCGGTCGAGTGTATCATGTCTAAATCTTCACTCCAGTGCTCTCGCTCACCAAGCGCAGCCGTAACTTCCGCCCCCAATAACACGATCATCCAGCATAAATACACCCAAACAAATAAGATAGGAATCGCCGCTAACGCGCCGTAGATGAGCTGATAAGACGGAAACTGAGTGATGTAGAGTGCAAAGCCTTTTTTACTCAACTCGAACAGTATCGCGGCGACTGCTGCCCCCATGGCACCATGAGCGAGGTGTACTTTTTTATTCGGCACTAGAATATACAAGCCAAGAAAAGCAAAAAAGGACAGCAACAACGGTAGCCAACGCAGAAATAAATTAAACGCACCAGATAATGTCTCGTTCTCTAAAATTTGCAGCGAAGTCACGTACGACGTCGCCGCAATACTCGCACCGACCATGATCGGCCCTAACGTGAGTACCATCCAATACATAGAGAATGAAAAGACTAAACGGCGCTTGTCTTTAACTCGCCAAATGTAGTTTAAGTTCTTATCAATGTTGGAAATCAGCATGACTGCGGCAATGAATAAAAACCCACCGCCAACCGCGCTCATTTTGCCCGTATTCGCCACAAATTCCTGTAATGCCGTATGTACAGCTTCTCCAGAAGCCGGCACAAAATTCTCAATAATGTAGCCTTGCAGCACCTCACCAACGTTCGCAAAAACGGGAAATTTCGACAATATTGATAACAATACCGTCAGCATTGGCACAATAGACAACAAGGTAATGTAGGCAAGATAGCCCGCGTTCACATTCACACGGTCATGCGTTAATCGCTTAAGAAGGTACGTAAAAAACGCGACGCAACTTGGCAGTAGATTGATTAATCTCGCCTTGTAACTCTCTGATAACTGGTTCATAGTTCATCCCATAATTAGCGCCGAGGACATAAGAATGCCTTATTTATTAGCAATTGTACTATCAATTTTCACTTTAACAGGGTGTCAATCTGCTTATTACTCAGCAATGGAGCAGGTTGGGTATCATAAACGAGATATTATGGTCGACCGCGTCGAAGATGCCAAAGAATCTCAACAAGATGCACAAGAAGAATTCACCAGTGCACTTGAAGCCTTATCTGCGATCACCAACTTTGATGGTGGTGAGCTAGAAAATGTCTACAACAACATCAATGACAAATACGAAGATAGCGAAAAAGCGGCTCAAGACGTACGTGACCGTATTGCTGCGATTGAAGACGTATCCGGCGCACTGTTTGATGAGTGGCAAGATGAGCTAGAGCTGTACTCGAGTGCGAAACTGCGTCGTTCAAGCGAGCAAAAACTACGTGAAACCAAAGCCTCGTACAAAACCATGCTTAGCGCTATGAAGCGTGCAGAGAAAAAGATGACACCGGTACTGGATACGCTACGTGACAACACGTTGTACTTAAAACACAACCTTAACGCCAGTGCGATTGGTTCTTTGCAAGGTGAGTTCTCTAGCTTAGAGAAAGACATTCAGTTTGCGATCAAACAAATGAACGAAGCGATTGCAGAGTCCGATAAATTCCTACAAAAGCTCAATCAAAAGTAAATGATTTAGACCTCCTCCAAGTGAGGAGGTTTTAGTCGGCGACCTCACCGAGTAAACCGATGACACTTCGAACAAAGCCTACCCTCTCTGGTACAGTTCCCCATGGCACTTCTACCACTTCATAACCCAACTCAGTATAGACACTCACTAACGACTGATGAATCTCCAATGCTTCTTCAAAGCTGTGCGGACGCACTTCATCTTGTACGTAAATGGATGCTTCAGGTCGACAAGTAAACACCTGACTATGGTACCCAGCGCTTTCGGTTAAGAAAGCTTGGTCAACCTTACAGCCGCCCACTTGTAGGTATGCAATGATGTCGGGGATGGCGCGATCAACAAACGCAACATCATGACAACGCGCATCACTCTTTTGTTTGTCCATCAACCCAAGGCATAACTTGGCAAACCCAGGTAAATTCGTCCACGGCAAAATACCATTTTCTAACTGGCTTTGCTGCTCAATCAAGTCGCGAGACCCTTCAGGAAACGTGGCGTAACCACACGCGTCTAGCGCATTCAGCAATGTTGTTTTTCCCGCACCAGGCCCACCGGTGATAATAATCGGGTTCATATTCAACTCCAGAAAACAAAAAGCCCCGAGCATAACTCGAGGCTTCTTCTTAATTGAATCGCTTAACGAAAATTATTTCGCGCCACGAGAAGCACGCTTACGGTCGCTTTCCGTTAGGAACTTCTTACGGATACGGATGCTTTCAGGCGTTACTTCTACTAGCTCGTCGTCATCGATGAATTCTAGTGCTTGCTCAAGAGTCATCTTGATTGGCGGAGTAAGAACCTGTGCGTCATCGGTACCAGATGCACGAACGTTGGTTAGCTGCTTACCTTTCAGTGCGTTTACCGTTAGGTCGTTGTCACGGCTGTGAATACCGATAACCATACCTTCGTAAACTTCAACACCGTGACCGATAAATAGACGACCACGCTCTTGAAGGTTGAACAGTGCGTTAGTTAGCGCTTTACCCATCGCGTTCGCGATTAGTACACCGTTTACACGTTGACCGATGTTACCGCCTTTGTGAGGGCCGTAGTGATCAAACGTATGGTAAAGAAGACCTGAACCTGAAGTCAGTGTCATGAATTCCGTTTGAAAACCGATCAGACCACGTGATGGCATAACGAAGTCCATACGCACACGACCTTTACCGTCTGGAGACATGTCTTTCAGCTCACCTTTACGTAGGCCGATGTTCTCCATGATGCCGCCTTGATGCTCTTCCATTACGTCGATCGTTACAGTCTCGAACGGTTCCATCAACTGACCATCTTCTTCTTTGATGATTACTTCTGGACGAGATACTGCTAGCTCAAAGCCTTCACGACGCATGTTTTCGATCAGGATAGAAAGGTGAAGTTCACCACGACCTGATACGCGGAATTTATCTGGATCGTCTGTTTGCTCAACGCGTAGTGCAACGTTGTGTACCAATTCCTTCTCAAGACGCTCAAGGATGTTACGTGACGTTACGAACTTACCTTCTTTACCCGCGAATGGAGACGTGTTTACTTGGAACGTCATCGTTACTGTTGGTTCATCAACAGACAATGGTGGTAATGCTTCTACTGCGTTTTGTGCACAGATAGTGTCAGAAATTTTCAGCTCGCCAAGACCAGTGATTGCGATGATATCACCCGCGTTAGCTTGTTCCACTTCGTGACGCTCTAGGCCAAGGTAGCCCATTACTGTACCCACTTTACCGTTGCGAGTTTTACCGTCAGCACCAATAATGGTTACCTGCTGGTTTGGTTTAACGCTACCACGAGTTACGCGAGCCACGCCGATAACACCAACGTAAGAGCTGTAGTCTAGCTGAGAAACTTGCATCTGTAGTGGACCATCAAGGTCAACATTTGGCGCGTCAACAACATCAACGATAGTTTGGAATAGTGGTTCCATGTTCTCGCCAGTTTCGCCTTCTTCTAGAGAAGCCCAACCGTTAAGTGCAGATGCGTAAACTACTTTAAAGTCTAGCTGGTCATCAGTTGCACCTAAGTTGTCGAACAGGTCGAACACTTGGTCCATAACCCAATCAGGACGTGCACCAGGGCGGTCAATCTTGTTGATTACAACGATTGGTTTTAAACCGTGAGCAAACGCTTTTTGTGTTACGAAACGCGTTTGAGGCATTGGACCATCAACTGCGTCAACGATAAGTAGTACAGAGTCTACCATCGACATGATACGCTCAACTTCACCACCGAAGTCCGCGTGTCCCGGAGTATCTACGATGTTGATACGGTAATCGTTCCAGTCGATTGCTGTGTTTTTAGCAAGAATGGTAATACCGCGCTCTTTCTCGATGTCGTTCGAGTCCATGACTCGCTCTTCAGCTTCACCGCGAGACTCAAGCGTGCCTGATTGTTGTAGCAGCTTGTCAACCAACGTGGTTTTACCGTGGTCAACGTGCGCGATGATCGCGATATTTCTTAATTTATCAATCTGTGGAGTAGCCATGGATATTGATTCACTTAGATAGATGAAATGCCCCCACGCTGAGAACGGGTGCTCTCTGGCGACATTTGCTGATTAAAAAAACGGCCATAATGTACCAGATTTTAGCAAAAAGCCTAGAAATATGTGATCTACTCCCGAGCATTTCTGCGATTTTTACGCTTAATGCCCATTTTCTTCCTCAGAACGAATTGATTAAACGCAACTTTATTCTAATCGATGCATAATTCAAATTGACTCTTGCTCAAAAACTGGGCTGAATACGCAATGTACCTGTCACATTATGGTGCAACAATGATTTTTAGCACCATAATAGTGCAAGCAAAGATCATTTTGGTGCAAGCAAGTGCACCAAACTAGCATTCAAAAACACAATTGCTTGAAATTAATGGAATATTTTTTTTGGCACGGTTTTGGCTTTAGTTAAAACAGCATCGATTAATGAAAAGTCAAATTGATTAATCAATGCCAGGTTTCATGAATAATTCATAAATCGAGCTTTTACCGCTTATTAACACTGGAGGTTATCCAAGATGTCAGTAGAAAACGTTCTATCGCTGATCCAAGAAAACGAAGTTAAGTTTGTTGACCTACGCTTCACTGATACAAAAGGTAAAGAGCAGCACATTTCGATCCCTGCTCACCAAATCGACGCAGACTTCTTCGAAGAAGGTAAAATGTTCGATGGTTCATCAGTTGCTGGCTGGAAAGGTATCAACGAATCAGACATGGTAATGATGCCTGACGCATCTTCTGCTGTGCTTGACCCATTCACGGAAGACGCAACACTAAATATCCGTTGTGACATCTTAGAGCCTGCAACAATGCAAGGCTACGACCGTGACCCACGCTCTATCGCAAAACGCGCTGAAGACTTCATGCGTTCTACAGGTGTTGCAGATACTGTACTTATCGGTCCTGAACCAGAATTCTTCCTATTTGATGACGTGAAGTTCTCGACAGACATGTCAGGCTCTTTCTTCAAAATCGACGACGTAGAAGCGGCATGGAACACAGGTTCTGACTACGAAGAAGGTAACAAAGGTCACCGTCCAGGCGTTAAAGGTGGTTACTTCCCAGTAGCTCCAGTAGATTCATCTCAAGACATCCGTTCTGCTATGTGTCTAGTAATGGAAGAAATGGGTCTTGTTGTTGAAGCGCACCACCACGAAGTGGCAACGGCGGGTCAAAACGAAATCGCAACTCGTTTCAACACGCTAACAACCAAAGCTGACGAAATCCAAATCTACAAGTACGTTGTACACAACGTTGCTCACGCGTTTGGTAAAACAGCGACGTTTATGCCTAAACCACTTGTTGGCGACAACGGCAGCGGTATGCACGTTCACCAGTCTCTAGCAAAAGATGGCGTAAACCTATTTGCTGGTGACAAGTACGGCGGTCTATCTGAAATGGCGCTTTACTACATCGGTGGTATCATCAAACACGCTCGTGCAATCAACGCATTCGCTAACCCATCAACAAACTCGTACAAACGTCTTGTACCAGGCTTCGAAGCACCAGTAATGCTAGCTTACTCAGCGCGTAACCGCTCTGCTTCAATCCGTATCCCAGTGGTACCAAGCCCGAAAGCACGTCGTATCGAAGTTCGTTTCGGTGACCCAGCGGCGAACCCATACCTATGTTTCGCAGCAATGCTTATGGCTGGTCTTGACGGTATCAAGAATAAGATCCACCCAGGCGAAGCGATGGATAAAGACCTTTACGATCTTCCAGCTGAAGAAGCAGCAGAAATCCCAACTGTTGCATACTCACTAAAAGACGCACTAGCAGAGCTAGATGCTGATCGTGAGTTCTTAACAGCGGGCGGCGTATTCTCTGACGACTTCATCGATTCATACATCGACCTTAAGTCTCAGGACGTAGAGCGTGTGAACATGACAACTCACCCTGTTGAGTTCGAACTTTACTACTCTGTGTAAGGTCGACACTGTGTAAAATGTAAACACAGCAATAAAATATTAGGCTCGCCTCGCAGGCGGGCCTTTTTTGTATTCGCCAGTCAAGCTTCGACGTTTAACATAAGAGGATAATAAAAATACGCTTAGAATTTTTCCTTACAGGTCAAAGAGCTAAGCCATTGAAACGTGAAATCATCGAACAAGAGAAGGTGAGCAATGAAAGTTCAGCTTATTCCATCACTGTGTGCACTCAGCGGATTGTTAATCGCCTCTATCGCCTTCGCGCAGGTCGCGTATACGTGGGTAGATGAAAATGGCGTGGTTCACTTTAGTGATACGCCAAACAAAGGAGCAAAAGCGATCGCACTGCCAAACCTTGAAGCCAGCGCACCAGCTCCTGAGGTAGAAAGTACTGAATCGCTCGCACCTCAGACTACGCCATCTACTGCATCACAAAACAAGCCAGAGAAAACAACCGAGAAGCCTCTTCTATTACAACTCTCGATGCTGACTCCCAAGCACAACGAGACCATCCGCAGCAATCGAGGCATCATCAATATTCAATTAGAAACCAATCGCAAGCTTGGTATCGGTGAGCAATTGCAATTGTTACTCGATGGAAAACCTTATGGTGCGCCACAAAGCCATATAGTGTGGCAGTTAAACAATATTGACCGAGGCACTCACACACTTGCTGTGCACGCGAAAAGAAGCGGCAAGCTTATTGCATCTACTAGCCCTATAACGGTGCATTTACATAGAGCAAGTGTTAAGCCGACCGTAAAAGGGGCAAAATAGAATATCTGGTGAAAAAAATCACATCTCAGCGGTGCTTTTCACTTTTTCTTCTAAGATTTATTCGCCATACTTAACGTTCAATTGCACCATTATTGTGCATCGCACAATCTTAAAGCAAAACAAGGACGTAATGTGGATACCAGTCTTCCTAGTGCCATTCTCAACAATATGGTGACAGCAACGCTGATTCTTGATGATGGATTGGCCATCCGTTATGCCAATCCGGCTGCCGAATTGCTGTTTTCTCAAAGCGCCAAACGAATTATTGAACAATCACTTTCTCAATTGATTCAGCATGCGTCGCTGGATCTCGCGCTGCTCACTCAACCGTTGCAAAGTGGCCAAAGCATCACCGACAGTGACGTCACTTTCGTTGTTGATGGCCGCCCTTTAATGCTAGAGGTGACGGTTAGCCCTATCACTTGGCAAAAGCAGTTAATGCTTCTGGTCGAGATGCGCAAAATTGATCAGCAGCGCCGACTCTCTCAAGAACTGAACCAACACGCCCAACAACAAGCGGCGAAGCTGTTAGTCCGAGGGCTTGCACATGAGATCAAAAATCCGCTTGGCGGCTTACGCGGTGCGGCGCAATTGTTAGAAAAAATGCTGCCAGAGCCCTCTCTCACCGAATATACACACATCATCATTGAGCAAGCAGACCGTTTAAGGGCGCTCGTGGATCGATTACTAGGACCGCAGAAGCCAGGTAAGAAGACACAAGAGAATCTGCACCAAATTCTTGAAAAGGTTCGCCAACTGGTTGAATTAGAGTCACAACGCTCAATCATCATTGAACGAGATTATGACCCAAGCTTGCCAGAGATTTTGATGGATACAGACCAAATCGAACAGGCAATGCTTAATATCGTCAGCAACGCCGCACAAATTCTTAGCCATCAAGAACACGGGAAAATAACCATTCGCACCAGAACGGTGCATCAAGCCAATATTCACGGCAAACGCTGTAAACTCGCTGCTCGTGTCGAAATCACAGACAACGGCCCAGGTATTCCACCGGAACTACAAGACACGCTGTTCTATCCCATGGTCAGTGGCCGCGAGGGAGGAACAGGATTAGGGCTATCTATTTCGCAAAATTTGATCGACCAGCACAATGGAAAAATAGACGTAGAAAGCTGGCCTGGTCACACAACATTTACTATTTATCTGCCGATCTGATTGCGCTAATGGACTTCAAGTCGCGTCAGTTTTTCGGTTTGCTGCAAGGATTACTACATGAGTAAAGGATATGTTTGGGTCGTTGATGACGACAGTTCAATTCGCTGGGTAATGGAGAAAACGCTCTCCTCTGCCAACATCAAATGTGAAACCTATGCCGATGGGGAAAGCGTGTTAATGGCGCTCGAACGCGAAGTGCCGGATGTTCTAGTATCAGACATTCGCATGCCAGGTATTGATGGGTTGGAGCTACTAAAACAAGTACAGCGCGATTACCCAGACCTTCCCGTGATTATCATGACAGCGCACTCAGATTTAGATGCAGCAGTGAATGCGTACCAAAAAGGTGCTTTTGAATATTTACCAAAACCTTTTGATATTGATGAAACTTTAACTCTGGTTGAACGAGCCATTGCACACAGCCACGAAAACAAACGCGAGCAGCTCTCTCCAGAAGACATTCCAGCAGAAACGCCTGAAATTATCGGTGAAGCACCAGCGATGCAAGAGGTGTTTCGCGCCATTGGTCGTCTTTCTCGCTCCTCTATTTCAGTCTTGATTAACGGTGAATCGGGCACGGGTAAAGAACTCGTTGCTCATGCACTGCACCGTCACAGTCCACGTGCTAACAAACCTTTCATTGCGCTCAATATGGCGGCGATTCCCAAAGACTTGATTGAATCAGAACTGTTTGGCCACGAAAAAGGCGCGTTTACGGGGGCAAACAATGTTCGTCAAGGACGATTCGAACAAGCCAATGGCGGCACTCTATTTTTAGACGAAATCGGCGACATGCCATTGGACATTCAAACTCGTTTACTACGCGTTCTAGCTGACGGGCAGTTTTATCGAGTGGGCGGTCACTCTCCGATCAGTGTCGATGTACGAATTGTCGCAGCAACACACCAGAACTTAGAAAAGCTGGTGCACGAAGGTGACTTCCGTGAGGACCTCTTTCATCGCTTAAACGTGATTCGCGTGCAGATCCCGGCACTGCGTGAGCGTAAGCAAGACATTGAAAAGCTTACACAGCATTTTCTTATCCGTGCGGCTGATGAGCTTGGTGTGGAAACAAAAACTCTCCACCCGTCAACCGTGGAGATTCTTAACCGCCTTGATTGGCCTGGCAACGTGCGTCAATTAGAGAATATTTGCCGTTGGTTAACCGTTATGGCCAGTGGTAGCGAAGTGTTACCAAATGACTTGCCAAGCGAACTACTCGAAGAGAAAAAATCCATTTCAGACTCTGCACATGGTAGTTGGCAAGAACAATTAGCGGATTGGGCACGGCATTCACTCGCAGCAGGAGATAAAGAACTGCTTTCTTACGCTTTACCAGAATTTGAACGCATTTTATTAGAAGCAGCCTTAGAGCACACTAAAGGTCATAAGCAAGATGCCGCTAAAGTATTAGGCTGGGGGCGAAATACACTCACCAGAAAATTAAAAGAATTGTACTGACAATCACTTACGTGGTGCATTAACAACGAGCGTCGTTTGTCACTCGATATTAATAAAAACATCAGTACAATTGTGGCGCACCACCATCTATGTGATTAGGCGATGTCTACTGCTACGACTCAAATTACACTGCGTACTGCTGTTTTGATTCCATTTGTCATGATCTTCTTACTGGCGATCGGTGTCATTGTCTACGTCCAAAAACAAAGTTACGAAGAAGTGGTCACGGATATCAGTGACAAGCAACTTTCCGTGTTAACCGAAAGTGTCCACGACCACCTCAATAGCTATCTACGTAAGCCTTTTACTGCGGTTATGGCTCTCGCGCACAACGTCAGCTATCACAACCTTTATCGCCCTCACGATACCTCAGACATTCAAAACTACCTGCTGAGTGCATTCAAAAATCTTTACCAATCGATACCGCAGTTGGATGTAATCGCATTTGGTTCAGAAAACGGCGACTTTGCAGGCTTTCGCCGCGAGCTTTCCGACGATTACACCTTAATGGTGCAAGATCGCTACACCGATGGTGATCTGGTTATTTATGGGACCAACCATGTGAGTAACAACATTCGAACGGTTATCTCCCAATACGATCCTCGCACTCGCCCATGGTATAAGCCCGTTGCGGAGAGCCAAAACGCCACTTGGTCTGAAATTTATACCAACGCTGATGAACGCCAGGATATTACGCTATCAGCCATGACGCCGGTGTACAAACACGACCAATTTGCTGGTGTTTTGGTGACAGACATTCGTATCAATACATTCAACGAATTCCTGCGCGAGTTAAAATACAACACTAAAGCGTCGGTCTACATCATGGACCCAGATCATCGTTTAATCGCTCACTCAGGCCCGGGAAGCGTCATCTCATGGGGCACAAAATTTTCGGATAAAGGGCAGCGTTTGCTTGCCGCTGAAAACGCAGACCCGATCATCAAAATCAGTGCGAGCCGCGTCCGGTCTTTCGATCTCAACAACACCAAGCAACCTTATACTTTTTCATTTGAACATGATGGCCAACGTATTTTCAGTCGGCTAACCCCGTATCGAGACCAAGATGGCTTAACATGGTTTATTGGCACCTCCATTTCGGAGTCCGAGCTTCTCGGCCTGTTACCGAAAAGCCAGCAAGAGAGTTGGCTCGTTGGCATTATTGTAAGCCTATTTGGGATCGCCATCAGTTGGATCATTTTCAACCGAGTTACTAGACCAATTAACGCGACGGCCGCCGCCGCTCAGCACCTGGCAAATGGGGATTGGGATAGCGGCATGCCAAAGCCTGGTTATGTGTATGAGACAACCGTACTGGTTCATGCTTTTAATGAAATGGCGAACAATCTAAGAGCTTCATTCAAAGCATTGCGTGAACAGTTGGTTTATGACTCTCTAACACGCTTATATAGCCGTCAGGGTTTGGTCGAAATCTGTGAAAATCAGTCTGATCTTTGTCACGGCAGTTTATTTTTACTTGGTATCAACAAATTTAGAGATATCAACGACAGTGTGGGTCATCACAACGGCGACCAGCTGTTGGTCAGCATCGCTGAAAGGTTAAAACAGCAGTTTCGTGACAACGCATTATTGGCTCGGATTGGTGGTGACGAATTCGCGGTGTTTCTCTCAAATGTCGACACGGAAACCAAAATTAAACAAACCGAGCGTCGATTACAGCAACTCTTTTCCACCCCATTTATGGTGGAAGGCGAAAATGTAGTGATGAAGATTTCACTTGGTATTGTACAAACCCAGCCAAACGAAACCATGCCTTTATGGTTACGCAACGCCAGCATCGCATTAAGTTACGCTAAACAAGACTCACTGACTGGTGTTTGTCACTACAGCCCAGAACTAGCGAGCGCTTCAAAGTTTCGTACACAAATGCTGACCAAGATCCAAACTGGCATTGAAAACCGAGAGTTTATTCCTCATTACCAACCGATTGTGGATCTCGTCAGTGGCACAGTGTGTGGCGCCGAAGCACTTGCGCGTTGGCATAGCGACTCAGGTATGGTGTCACCATTAGATTTTATCCCAATCGCGGAAGAAAGCGGCATGATCAAAGCCATCGGCCAACAGATTCTGTTACAAGCTTGTCGCGACACTTACCAAGCGATCGAAAGCAAACAGTGGCCGTCGGACTTCCAACTGCATGTGAATATCTCCGTTAATCAACTATCCTGCCCAAGTTTTGTTGATACGGTGACAAGCGTATTGGATATCACGAAATTACCAGCAAGTAACCTCACACTAGAGATCACAGAATCACGTATCATTGATAGCGCACCGACCACACTAGAAAATATGACTAAACTGCGTGAAATGGGTATTGGTATCGCGATAGATGACTTTGGCACCGGCTACTCATCACTGGGTTACCTCCACTCTCTGCCGTTTACCTGCTTGAAGATTGATCGCACCTTCATCAATCAACTCACACAAGAAAACTTAAACAGTTCAGTCGTCGCTGCCGTCATCAATATCACAGCAGGTCTCAAAACTAATGTCGTCGCGGAAGGTGTCGAGGATAGCAATCAAGCACAATTACTGCGCTCTTTAGGCTGTAATCAGGTGCAAGGCTTCTACTACAGCCGCCCTATGCCACTAGAAGAATGGCCAACACATTTGGTGAACATGAAGTAGAAAAGAGCGAGAGTCGTTGATTTCCTAGTCATCCTCTACTGACAATCTACCCAACTGTTATTTATACTTAACTGCAAATCTTACCCATGTATTGTCACAGATGATGTTTGGGCCCTGTTCCAGTTCATAACTATCCGGATCGACAAAATGATAACGAAGAACCTTCCTCTTACTGATTTGCACCGTCACCTCGACGGTAACATTCGTACTAAAACGATTCTTGAGCTAGGCCAAAAGTTTGGCATTGCCCTACCAGCGTACGATATTGAGTCTCTCACTCCTCACGTTCAAATTGTCGAAGCGGAACCCTCTCTTGTTGCTTTCCTTTCTAAGCTCGACTGGGGTGTTGCTGTACTGGGCGATCTAGATGCGTGTCGTCGTGTCGCGTACGAAAACGTAGAAGACGCGCTAAACGCACAAATCGATTACGCAGAGCTGCGTTTCTCTCCTTACTACATGGCGATGAAACACAAACTACCAGTAGCGGGGGTTGTTGAAGCCGTCGTGGACGGTGTGCAAGCGGGTATGCGCGATTTTGGCGTGAAAGCCAACCTGATCGGTATCATGAGTCGTACATTTGGTACTGACGCATGTCAACAAGAACTGGACGGCATTCTGAGCCAGAAAGATCACATCGTTGCCGTCGACCTTGCGGGTGACGAGCTAGGCCAACCGGGTGATCGCTTTGTGTCTCACTTCAAGCAAGTACGCGATGCTGGCCTTGGGGTAACGGTCCATGCTGGTGAAGCAGCAGGTGCAGAGAGCATGTGGCAAGCAATTAATGAGCTGGGCGCAACTCGTATCGGTCACGGTGTAAAAGCGATTCACGATCCAAAACTGATGGATTACCTAGCAGAAAACCGCATTGGTATTGAATCTTGCCTGACGTCAAACTACCAAACAAGTACGGTAGAAACGCTAGAAAACCACCCTCTCAAGCAGTTCCTAGAGCATGGCGTTCTTGCGTGTCTGAACACTGACGATCCAGCGGTTGAAGGCATCGAACTGCCATACGAATACGAAGTAGCGGCACCAGCCGCTGGCCTGAGCCAAGACCAGATTCGCCAAGCGCAAATCAATGGCCTTGAGATTGCGTTCCTTTCAGAAGCAGAAAAATCGGAACTGAGAGAAAAAGTAAAAGATCGCGCTTAAATCCAGCGAAAACATAAAAAAATGCCAGCATCTGCTGGCATTTTTTATATCTTGAATCTGTATCTCTGATTAAATAACACGAGAGAACTGTTGCTGACGCGCCTTTGCTCGTAGGTATTTATCGAAGCTCATACAAATATTACGGATCAACAAACGACCTCGCAGCGTCACACGAATTTCATTATCATCCACTTCCACCAGCTCATCGTTAATAAAGGTCTGAAGTAGCTGCAAATCTTCTTTAAAGTACTGTTCAAACCTCACTTTAAACTCAGACTCAATGGCTTTCTTGTCTAACTTGAAGTTACAAATCAGCTGCTTAATCACTTCGCGACGGAGCAAATCATCAGAGTCCAGCGAGACCCCTTTCCACAGAGCATGACGAAGTTCGTTGACTTGAGCGTAGTATTTCTTCAGCTCTTTCTGGTTTTGCGCGTACGCATCGCCGATCATCGAGATTGCAGAAACACCAAAGCCAACCAAGTCACATTCACCTTGTGTGGTGTAGCCTTGGAAATTGCGATGCAAAATACCTTCGCGCTGGGCAACAGCAAGTTCATCGTCCGGCAAAGCAAAGTGGTCCATGCCGATAAATTGATAGCCAGCGCCAGTCAGTGTCGCGATGGTGTCTTGCAGAATCGCCATCTTCTCTTCTGCTTTAGGCAGATCTTCGTCTTTAATCTTACGCTGCGCTGCAAATAGCTGTGGCATGTGCGCGTAGTTAAACACGGACAGACGGCCCGGCTGCATTTCCAGTACTTGTTCTAACGTCTTGGCAAAAGAGGTTTTGGTTTGCTTTGGCAAGCCGTAGATCAAATCTAGGTTTGTCGAACGGAAACCCAACTCTTTTGCGCGCGCAACCATCGCAAAGATGAACTCTTCATCTTGCTCACGGTTCACCAGTTTTTGCACTTCTTTGTTGAAGTCCTGAACACCGATGCTCAAGCGATTGAAGCCTTCACTACGCAGATGATCCAGCATGGTCAGCTCGATTTCACGCGGGTCAACCTCGATACTGATTTCAGCATCGCTACTAAAAGTAAACTCTTGGCGTAGCAGGCTCATTACACGCGTGATTTGCTTTTCAGAGAGAAACGTCGGTGTACCACCACCAAAATGCAATTGCGTCACGGTGCGACCAACAAGTAATGCAGCACGTTGACGAATTTCGTGTTCAAGCACGTCGAGGTATTCATCCGCTTTGTGCGAGTGGCGCGTAATGACTTTATTACATCCACAGTAGTAACAAAGCTTGTGACAGAACGGAATGTGTACGTACAGCGATAATGGGCGTTCTGGGTATTGAGTGCATGCCATATCATAATCAGAAATGGTGAACGCTTCATGAAACTCCAGCGCCGTTGGGTACGACGTATAACGAGGCCCGGAATAGTTGTACTTATCCAATACCGCTTGATCCCAGACGATTTGCTGTTTCGATTCAGTGTGTTGATTCGACATGGTGGTACTTTCCGTTAAATGCTAGGGCAACGAAAGCCGTCACCCGATATTCAGAGCCGCTATTTTGCCATACGACGATGACAAGCGTGGCAACGCCGACTGGCTTTTTAAGTATAAAACTAAAGAAGTGCTAGCGTGATCACGATACCCCCATTAGCCATAAGGAGACTATTGGAGGTCGCGCTTAAATCATCTGAATATTGATTTGATTATTCAGTGGCTGGACGTTTTTCTGCAACACTTTGAGCTCCTCAATAATCGCATCAGTGAGGCGGCTTTCCGCTTTATGACGCGTCAAGTTCTGTTGCATACGCTCTTTCTTGGCAAGTTGTTGGCGTTCTTCGCCACGCGCCATATCTTTCACGATGTGGTAAAGCTCAGAAATCGCAGGGTACGTTTTATCGAAATCAACGCGGTCTTCACCTTGTACATAATCCATGATGTTATACACACGGATACTGATTTCAGATAAATCGCACTGGCCTTGAATGCCCGCCTGACACAAGGTATGCACATTCTCAAAAATGTTGGCGTTACGTTTGTCTATCGCCAATTTTTGATGCTTCAGCTGCAATTCCTTTTGCTTTTTCAATTGAAGCAGAAGGTAACCTGCATAAGAAGCGAGTGCGATGATAATCACAACACCAGCAATAGCTAATAAGGTTACATTCATAGCTTAATTATCCTTTATAGTCGTCGAAATTAATGTCGTCGAAATCTGCCAGCAAGTCATCATCGTTGCGCGTGCTTTTCTCAGCAGGTGCAGTGAAGTCTTCCTCTTCTTCAGGTTCCAACAAACCTAGTTGGTCCATTAGCTTCTCAATGCGATCGAGTTTCTCATCGACGAATTTCTGTAGACCTGTGCCCAGGTTTTCACCCGCTTCAATGCGGTCTAGCAACACGTTCAATTGCGCGTCATTTTCTAGCATCTCTAGTTCTTGCTCTGCCGACAAACGACGCTCTTGCTTCGTCATTTTTTTCGCAGGTTCAACAATCAGAGGTATTTTCTTTTTGCTGCCTAAGCGCGGGTCGCGATTTTGTGCAGCAGCTTGCTTTTTCTGCTCGTTAACTTCTGAGTTACGGTTACCCGTTTTCAGACCTTTACGCTTTTTAGCACGCTTGCGTAAGCGGCCTTCCACATCAGATTCTGTACGGTTACGAGTTACAACAAACTCAGGTGCACCAGCGGCACCCGGTTTTCTAGATTTTTTACTACGGCTCATTACTGGGGTTTCCTCAGTAAAATTACATCATTACCAATAAATTCGAGTTCGAGCTTATCCCGCTCTGCTAGGAACTGGAACGTGTCACGACTAAAGAACACTACGTGAGTGAGATCGTTCTTATAATGCCATGATTTGAAAGCCTCCACGTCGATGACCATTTTCGTCATCAGGCCTATCCAGCCCCCTGGCTTAACTAAATTCAACCATTGCTTCCACACCAAATCTGGGTGGTAGAGGTGCTCTATCACCTCTGTTGCTGTCATGAAGTCGTACGTTTTTTCTAAAACCGACGTATCAGGGTGGTAGTAGAGATCGTACAACGCCATGTTGTGCCCCGCCTCTTCCAGCATCAAGGAGAGCGTTGGTCCAGGACCACAACCAAAGTCGATACCATTTGATTGTGGAGAAATTCGCTCTGTGATCGGGTCAGCAATACGCGACAAAAAGCGTCGGTAACCCAAATCATCGGGGTTGTTCTCATGCAAATCATAGTGAGCTTTTTCGCTTTCCGCATCCAAACGTTGGTCTGGATTTACGAATACCAAGCTGCACTGCTCACATTGAAGATATTCACGACGCTTATCTTCAAAATAATGGTGAGTGCGCTGATTTTGGCATAAAGGACAGGTATGCATGCTGACTTCCTCAAACAGGGATGCGAAACATACCAGAAAGTGAACTCGGATTGGAGTGTTGTTGAGTATTTTTTCAGCAATTTTTATTAAAAAACTTTGTTTACAACCTATAAAGCTAAATAAGTGCAGTAATCTCAATTCAAGTTACGACTGAGCAAGTCAACGGATATAAAAAAAGCGACAGTCAGACTGTCGCTTTCTAAGTGCCATCAATTGGCGAAACTGTGTTGCACACATTTGGTGCACCAATGATCCCTTTGTTTTTAGAGCTTTCCCTGCCAAAAAGAGTTGTTTTTCATCTTCCTGATGAGTTTTGGCTATCCGTTTACTTCCTGTCTACTGAGCAACTTCCTGTGCCTGATCCGTTTCACTGTCTTAACCGTCAGACGAGATGACCATCCTTATCTGATAGGCTCCCTACCTATCTAAATCCCTTTCTAAATCACCAAGCATCCGAGCTACATCCTTGGAGACCTAAACCGTGGTCTTAAATCCTTACATTCACTCCCTGTGAACGACTTCTACTTTACGCCATCCCGTTATGCTCACAAGTAATGGGTTGAAAAAATAATCCGCCTATTTTTCTAAAAAATCAAAATTATCATTTAATCAAAAGCTTAAAAACACTAACAAGAAAAAGCCAACATCAAGTATGGCAAATGTCTCACAAACTGCCGAGCCAACTATCGCTTTCGCATCCAAACTCGACTGTGATATCTGTCACGAACAAAAATGCCCTAGTGGATTCACTAGGGCATTTTTGTACAAGTTGCTCGAACGATGTAGGGACATCTACCCAACCAGCTCAAGATGCAGGATCTTGAGCGATTTAGGTATATTAGTGCAGACCGCCAACGTATTTAGACAGCACTTCGATATCTTCGTCTGTCATTTTCTTCGCGATGTCGCGCATCATGGCATTCATATCATTGCCACGGTCGCCATCACGGAATTTTTCTAGCTGAGCTTTGATGTAGTCAGCATGCTGACCAGAAATTTTCGGGAAACCTGAAAGCTCAGTACCATTGCCACGAGGACCATGACATGCAATACATGCGGTTAGGCCACGCTCGGCATCACCAGCGGTATAAAGCGTTTTGCCTTTTGCTACTACATCTTCAGGTGTTGAGTTTTCTGAAACTGGTAGCGAAGCGTAGTAAGCAGATAGGTCTGCGATATCTTCATCGCTCAGTGGCATTGCCATACCACTCATTACAGGATCGTAACGACCTTGTTTACCACCACTTGTCATGCCTAGCTTAAGTTCTTTTAACTGCTTCTCAAGATACTTAGCGTGTTGGCCTGCGAGTTTCGGGTACGTTGTTATTGCACTGTTGCCATCTGCTCCGTGACAGGCGACACAGGTTTGTGATTTTGCTTTACCAGCCTCAATATTACCTTGGGCCCATACTGAGCAACTGGCTAAAAGACTCAAAATTAGCGCTAATTTCTTCATGACATTCCATTATAATTATCAAGCTTCCAGTACCACGGAATGTGAACATACCGCGTACACTCATGGTACAATAGGCGACCTTATGCCGAGCACGGTTATTTTACACATTTTCACAAAAAAGTAATCAATCGACTACACAAAGTCGAGATGGAGTTAACAGTGAGCGTAAAAATTCATTACCAAAATACGCATTTCATCACCAGCGCACCCGATATTCGTCACCTGCCGGAAGACGAAGGTGTCGAAATTGCGTTTGCAGGACGCTCAAACGCTGGTAAATCGAGTGCACTTAACCGTCTAACTAATCAAAAAAGCTTAGCCAAGACATCAAAGACACCTGGTCGTACGCAATTAATCAACCTTTTCAAAGTAGAAGAAGGTTGTCACATTGTCGATCTACCTGGATACGGTTTTGCTCAAGTACCGGTAGAAATGAAAAACAAATGGCAGAAATCTTTGGGTGAATACCTACAGAAACGCGAGTGCCTAAAAGGCTTAGTGGTTCTAATGGACATTCGTCATCCAATGAAAGATCTCGACCAACAAATGATTTTCTGGGCCATCGATAGCCACATTCCTGTGCAAGTTTTGCTAACCAAAGCAGATAAACTAAAAAGTGGTGCACGCAAACAAACTCTACTGAAAGTTCGTAAGCAAGTAGAAACTTTCGGTGGTGACGTTTCTGTTGATGTGTTCTCTTCACTGAAAGGATTAGGTGTCGATCAGCTACGTGCAAAACTGGATACCTGGTTTGCACCAGCACTAGCGCACCTGATAGAAGAAGACGAACAAGAGACACCAACGAGCGATGAAGAATAATTAACAATATTTGTTAAATTTCTTCGACTCGGCCCTACCATTTGGTGGGGCTTTTGTTTATCTCAACTAAATAACAGGCAATAAAAATCCCCGCCTTCCTGGCAGGGATAACGGGAGAGAAAAATTGGTAATTATTGTTATGTGACGAAGCATTGCTGAACTGAGATTCGATTTCAATAGGTTAAAAAGCGCTCTTGTTTCCTGTTTATCACCAAACATTCACTCCAAAAACACCCAATAGCGTTACAATTCAGATAGTTAAGCCAAGCAAAGCTTCAAAAAGATGTAACTTAGTTTCCTTCAAGAAAAAATAATAGTGTGACTGGCGTAAATTTACAGGATGAATAACGCAATAAATTTGAAGGAAAAATCGAGATTTTGCAGTGACTTAGAAAGGTCAAAAAAGAAGGTTTTTGAAAGCTTACTTTAAGCTACTGATCCAAAAGAATAATTTTCTTTCGCCCAATAAAAAACGCCCCAGTCAAAAACTGACTGGGGCGGCTGAATCAGCCTAATCCAATAACGTGAAACAAAAGGTCTGAAAGATAGAACATCTTACCTCTGTACCCTACGAGTATTAATGTACAACAATTGGTCAGAATTGCAAAGAATTTTTGTAGTTTTTTTTCATGAATTTTTTATTAAGCAACATCAAAGTTAACTTTGCTCTAGCTTTTTTAATCTCAAAAAAAAGCCAGCGTTTGTGCGCTGGCTCATAATTAATTGGTTATTTTGGTCTAAAAGTGACTAATGAGCTTGATCCCAGTTATCACCATGACCTGCTTCTGCAACCAACGGTACTTTTAGCTCTGCTGCAGATTCCATCAATTTCTGTACTTTACTTTCAATTTCGGACAATGATGACTCTTCAACTTCAAAGACCAATTCATCGTGTACTTGCATTAATAACTTCACACGACCATTGCCTTCTTCCTGAATCCACTGATCAACCAACAGCATCGCTTTCTTAATGATGTCCGCAGCCGTACCTTGCATTGGTGCGTTGATTGCCGCACGTTCAGCAGCTTTACGACGCATCCCGTTGCGTGATTTGATTTCTGGTAAATGCAAACGTCGACCAAAAATCGTTTCAACATACCCTTTATCTGCTGCCGTGCTGCGTGTGTCTTCCATGTACTGCATCACGCCTGGGTAACGTTCAAAGTATGTATCCATGTACGCTTGAGCCTCACCACGAGGAATGCCTAATTGCTTCGCCAAACCAAACGCACTCATGCCGTAAATAAGACCGAAATTAACCGCTTTCGCACGACGACGTTGCTCACTTGAAACGTCTTCAATAGAAACACCCATGATTTCTGCTGCGGTTGCCGCGTGGATATCTTTACCATCACGGAATGCATCCAATAACGCTTGGTCACCAGAAAGGTGCGCCATGATGCGAAGTTCGATTTGCGAGTAGTCGACCGCTAAGATTTTATGCCCTGATGGCGCGACAAACGCTTGACGAATACGACGGCCAGCTTCGTTACGAATTGGAATGTTCTGTAAGTTCGGATCAGTAGAAGATAGACGACCCGTTGCAGTCACTGCTTGGTGGTAAGAAGTATGCACACGTCCCGTCGATGGGTTGATCATCTTCGGCAGTTTGTCGGTGTAAGTTGATTTTAGCTTCGCCAAACCACGGTATTCCAAAATCAGTTTTGGTAGCGGGTAGTCTAGCGCGAGTTCTTGCAGAACTTCTTCATTCGTCGATGGTGTGCCTGATGGCGTTTTCTTCACAACCGGTAAACCCATTTTTTCAAATAGGATGGCTTGTAATTGCTTTGGCGAGTTCATATTAAACTCTTGCTCAGCAATTTCGTACGCTTTCTTTTCAAGCTCATCAAGGCGAGCGGTAATCTCGACCGACTGCGCACTCAGCTTCATTTCATCGATAAAGACCCCAGTGCGTTCAATGCGCGAAAGAACTGGCACCAACGGCATTTCAATCTCTTCGTAAACTGTCTTCAGGCTTTCATCCTGCTCGATATTAGCAAACAAGCGATTGTGCAGACGAAGGGTCACATCCGCATCTTCTGCCGCGTATGGCGATGCTTGTTCCAGTTCGATTTGGTTAAACGTAAGCTGATTTTTGCCTTTACCTGCAATTTGCTCAAAAGAAATGCAGCTGTGCTGTAGGAAGCGAAGCGCCAAGCTGTCCATATCGTGTTTACCGCCGACACTGTTGTAGATATACGATTCCAACATCGTGTCGTGCTTGATACCTTTTAGCTCAATGTCGTAACGAGCGAGTACAGACGCATCATACTTTAAGTTTTGACCGACTTTTGCTTTCGCTGCATCTTCAAGAATTGGCTTCAGCTGTTCTAGTACCCAATCACGATCAAGCTGTTCAGGCGCATCTAAATAGTCATGTGCAACTGGCACATAAGCCGCAATACCTTCATCGACAGCGAATGACAAACCAACTAGATTCGCTAGCATGTAATCTAGGTTATCGGTCTCCGTATCAAATGCAAACAGCTCAGCCGTTTGAAGTTTATCTAGCCAAGCATTGAAGGTTTCTTTATCCAGAATTGTTTCATATTGGCTGCGATCGATTGTTACCGCAGAAGTTTCCATCTCGGCTTGAGAAGAAGAAGCTTGTGAAGATCCTGCAAGCTCTACAGCCTCCACAGATCCAGAACCGCCTTCAAGTAGTTCATTCAACCAAGATTTAAACGTCAGTTGGCCATACAGCTTCACTAATTCGTCTTTATTTGGTTCCGCTTTCAGCAATGATTCTGGCGTTTCCTCAAGCTCAACATCCAATTTGATGGTCGCGAGCTCATACGAAAGCATGGCATTTTCTTTGTTGTCGATGAGCTTTTTCGCCATGGTTTTAGAACCACGGAAACCAAGCCCTGCAATATCATCGAGGTTTTCATACAACTTCGTCAGACCACCAATACCTTGCAGTAGTGCGGTCGCGGTTTTATCACCGACACCCGGTACACCAGGAATGTTATCTACTTTATCGCCCATCAGTGCTAAGTAGTCGATGATCAACTCAGGTGGAATGCCAAACTTTTCAACCACACCTTCACGATCCATTACGACGTTCGTCATGGTGTTGATCAAGGTAATGTTATCATCCACTAGCTGCGCCATGTCTTTATCACCAGTACTGATCAATACAGGCATGCCCTTTTGTGATGCTTGGTATGCTAACGTACCGATGACGTCATCCGCCTCGACGCCAGGAACACAGATCAGCGGCAAACCCATTGCACGAATAACATTGTGTAATGGTTCAATTTGACAACGCAGGTCATCCGGCATTGGCGGACGATTCGCTTTGTATTCTGCATACATATCATCACGAAAGGTTTTTCCCTTTGCATCGAAAACCACCGCGATGCGCTCAGACGCAAACTGACGCATCATGCTGCGTAACATGTTCACGACGCCGTAAACGGCATTAGTTGGAATTTCACCATTGCTCATGGTGCCCGGGTAGGCGTGAAAAGCGCGATATAGGTAAGAAGAGCCGTCGATAAGGATCAACGGATTTTCAGGAATACTTGCCATAATTGTCTGTATCCAATTCAGTACTTGAGAGATCTGCCTAGGATGCCATGACTGCTGATCTGAATCTATCTTGTTCGCTCGATCTAGGTCGCGTAAATTTTTCCGACTTTATTCACGAAAACACCACCTCCTGTGGATAACTCTGTTTATAGAAATTATCCACTGGTTATCCAATAACAAAAAACACAAGAAAACACCAACCCAAACCATTGATTAATAACAACAAATTCGCATAACGGCGAGAAGATCAACGATCCTAAAATGATCATCGCATGTGGAAAAGATATTAATAGTGACGTCAAATAGAAATCGTAGAAAAGAAAAAAGCGACCCGAATGGGGTCGCCTAGCAGAAGTGGTAAAGCAAATTCTGTAAATAGAGCAGCTTAACCAAGAAGCTATAAATTACACTGGAAGCAATGTGAGCAATGTCGTGTCAAAAAGAATTCGTGCAAGTTCTCGGAAAAATGTTTCATCACTTCTCAACTTTCAGTTAATTAACTTCTGTTAATAAGTCACTCAACGTCCTTGTGAACTTTCCTCATTCCCTAAGACGGGTTTAATAATAATGATTCTCATTTCGTAGTCAACAGTTAAATGAGAAAAAATCTCATTTATTTTCACATTGCTTTAATGAAATGCACTCGAGATTCTCGAAGATTTACTTTTTCTTCAAACTTTTCAATGATATAGCCATTTCTCAATAACAAGCGAAGCATAGCCGGAAACTGGTTTCGAGATTTCACTTTTAATGTGTTGTAGCCTTGTTCTGCCACCCAATCCTCTTGAGCTTCCAAAAGCAGCTGTGCCACGCCTTCATTTCGAGCTTCAGGGACAACACCACCTAACCAGCTATAGAAAACACCATCCTCTAATTCGTAACCTATTTTGAAGCCGACAATCGTGCCATTTTTTTCTGCAACGAGGATTAAACTGTTTTTCTCTTCTAAACGTTGAGTCATGGAGTCTACCGTTTCTCCTTTCGAAAACTCGGTAACACGCGCCACAACTTGAAGTGCTTCTTCCAATGTGCCTTCACGAATCAGCATTGTCATTGTTCTCTTCTCCAAAATAAAAATACCCAAGCACCTTGGATTGTTACTGTTGTAATCCGCCTGAGGTTACTTGGGTATATACAGACGAACAACTCTTGTTGGTCTGGTATTTCTCACTGAGCGATAATTACTCTTCTGTCGCTTCCGGAGTACGATTTAGGTGTTGAGCAGTTTGTGCATTCTCTTCTGCCAACCACTCAGCAACGTCTTTCGCAAAGTACGTTAAGATGCCATCTGCACCTGCACGTTTGAAGCACAATAGTGATTCCATCACAATTTCACGCTCTTTGAGCCAGCCATTCATGATCGCCGCTTTATGCATCGCGTACTCGCCAGAGACTTGATAAGCAAATGTCGGTACTTGAAGTTCAGTTTTTACTCGGCGAACTACATCTAAGTATGGCATACCAGGTTTAACCATCACCATGTCCGCACCTTCGTTGATGTCTAGCGCCACTTCGTGAATCGCTTCATCAATGTTTGCTGGGTCCATTTGGTAGTTTTTCTTGTTGCCGCCTTTTAGATTTGAAGAAGAGCCAACCGCATCACGGAATGGTCCGTAGTAGTTCGATGCGTACTTAGCCGAGTAAGCCATGATTTGAGTATGAATGTAGCCCGCGTTTTCTAATGCTTCGCGGATCTTACCAATTCGGCCATCCATCATGTCTGAAGGCGCGACTACGTCAGCACCCGCTTCTGCATGAGACAAAGCCTGCTTAACCAATACTTCTGTGGTTTCATCATTCATTACGTAGCCATCTTCATCGATGATGCCGTCTTGGCCATGTGTCGTGAATGGGTCGAGTGCCACGTCTGTGATTACACCAATTTGAGGAATGTGTTCTTTAAGCGCTCGTACTGCTCGCTGAACCAAACCTTCTGGGTTGTAGGCTTCAGTAGCACATAAGCTTTTAGCGTCTTGGTTTACGACAGGGAAAAGCGCGATTGCTGGAACGCCTAGATTTGCAAGGTATTGTGCTTCTTCTAGCATTAAATCAATCGACAAACGCTCTACACCCGGCATGGACTCCACGCTCTCACGACGATCTTTACCCATAAGAATGAACATTGGGTAAATCAGATCATTAACAGAAAGTTGGTTCTCAGCCATCAAACGACGGCTAAAATCGTGCTTACGTAAACGACGCATACGGCGTGCAGGGAATGGACCTTGAATTGATACAGACACCATTTTCTCCTTGTCTGGACGGTTATGATGATCAAATCATCTGGTGAACAAAATCATATCACTCTTGATGCATGTTGCGAGTGACAATCTGGAAAAAGGTAATGAAAAAAACTGAAAATGACCCAGCACTCACACTCAAGTATACTTCGAATACGAAACCAACTATGAAGCACAGAGAGTAACGATGATCGATACCCACGCGCACATCTATGCTAGCGAATTTGATAACGACCGCGATGAAGTAGTACAACGCGCCTTAACGCAAGGCATTAATAAAATCCTGTTGCCAAACATCGATCTGGACTCTATTGAGCCCATGCTACAAACCGAAGCGGCATATCCTGACGTGTGCCACTCAATGATGGGACTCCACCCTTGTTATGTGGACAGCAATGTTGAACAAACGTTGGAGATCATCCGCGGTTGGTTTGAGAAACACAAGTTTATTGCGGTGGGCGAAATCGGTATCGACCTGTATTGGGATAAAACCTATCGTGCTGAGCAAGAAATGGCGTTCGTAGCTCAACTTAACTGGGCAAAAGAGATGGACTTACCAGTCGTTATCCACACTCGTGATTCGATTGAAGAAACACTCACTTTGCTAAGACAAGAGCAAGATGGTCGTCTGCGTGGTGTATTCCACTGTTTTGGAGGCAGCTTAGAAGAAGCACAAGCAATCAATAAGCTAGGCTTCCACTTAGGCTTGGGTGGCGTATCAACCTTTAAGAATGGCGGGATGGATAAAGTCATTCCACATTTGGATATGCAGTGGGTCATTTTAGAAACCGACTGTCCATATTTAGCGCCGGTGCCACACCGTGGTAAACGTAATGAACCAGCCTACACTTCTCTCGTTGCACAACGTGTTGCCGACTTGCGTGATGTCGACATCGCAACCATCGATGCCATAACGACTGAGAATGCCAAAAAGCTGTTTAATATTTAATTCACGATGACCCGTCCTAATATGGGTTGACACTTTTTTAACTAAAACGCTCGATGTACTTCATCGGGCGTTTTGTATTTTAAAGCCGTATGAGGCCTCATTTGATTATAG
>NZ_JAWOSW010000018.1:0-91708 GCF_033338535.1 Vibrio sp. Vb2131 | reverse complement strand
AAAATACAAAACGCCCGATGAAGTACATCGAGCGTTTTAGTTAAAAAGTGTCAACCCATATCAGGACGGGTCATCAACTTAGGATTAGAAGGTTACTTTTAACTCGACACCATAAAATTGACTGTCGTAGTTTGCGCCTGCGTCCATGGCGAATTTTGCAACATCTTGGTTTCCAAACCAAGGTGATGAATTGAATTGTAGTTCTGCACTACCGCCCCATGCATCAGTTACCCAATAATGAATATGTCCAACAGGGTTTAAGAAGAAGAGCGAAACATCACCTGCGGTTTCAGAGCCCATAACTTCGCCGCCGTTTGCAATAATGTCTTGCTCAGCCGTTAACATCATTTCACCAACAACAGCACCAAAGAATGGTGTGATAAAAATATCCTGCCAAGATGGTACTTCTGCGAACGCCTCCACGCCATACTCCCAAAAGAACGTCGACATAGTTGCGGAGTACAAAAACGACTGAAATTCATTATAGCCAGCGTGACGTGCTGCCGTGTAGTAAACGCCGCCAAAATATGGGTGCATGATGTAGTTGAGGACATGTTCATCGCGATCCCAAACGGGGCCGTCAGAGACATTATCTTTCCACTTTTGCCCCAACTTACTCATGTCTCGGTCTTCTTCGTCCCATTTGGTGATACTTTCTGGAAGAAAAGTCATCATGCCTACGGTCGCGATACTGAGACCTAGAATGGTGTAGGTTTGACCCATCAGATAATCCCAGTCTTTATCTTGAGGGATGATGAGATGTTTAGGCTGAAGCCCTGCGTCAAGGTTTAGCGAATCATCATTATTCTGTTCATACATAACACCGCGATTTTGAGCCTCGAAGGTGTACAGAGTCGTCGTTTCGCAGTAACCTGACAAACAATCAGGTGTGTAAGAAAACTCTGTATGACGGCTTAGGTCATAGTGACTTGCGTGCGCAAGCGCTGACGAAGCCAAGCAAAGGCCTGTTAGAGTCGTCTTGAACATGGATGATTTTGACACAAAGGTCTCCGAGTTAATGGTGTATGTTCGGGCTCGTAATTATCCCTCAAAACATCAATCATTTAAACACTTGACCCTTATTTAGTCCCAACAAACCTCGGCGAGATTTGTCCAAATAAAAAGAAAAATAAGCGCTATAACGAAAATAGGATTGTGCTTACGTTCAGGAGTCAGTTGTGAAAATAGCAATGCTTAGTACTGGTGAGGAAGTCCTCCACGGTGATATTGTTGATACTAATGCGGCATGGTTGTCTAGCCTGTTTTATCAACATGGATTTGGCTTAACAAAGCGCTCAACGGTTGGTGATAGCCTATCGAGTTTGGTTGAAGAGTTTTTAATGCTCAGCTTTAACAACGATGTGGTTATTGTTAATGGTGGTTTAGGCCCTACAACGGATGACATGAGTGCTGCCGCCGCCGCGAGAGCCGCCGATTGTAAACTGGTGCTATTCAAAGAGTGGTTGCAGCATCTAGAAAGTTTGTATGCTCGACGTGGCATCCCTATGCCGGACAGTAATTTAAAGCAAGCAATGCTGCCAGAAACGGCAGAGATATTGGACAACCCGATAGGCACTGCTTGCGGTTTCAAAATGCTGATTAATGATGCCATTTTTTATTTCACACCGGGTGTACCAAGTGAATTTAAGCTCATGGCAGAGACACAAATTCTTCCCGATCTGAGAAGAGTGTTTCCCGATGTTCAAGGTTCATGTTGTAGTCGAATCTACACGTTTGGTCTATCTGAATCCGGTATTTCAGATAAGCTAGATCAGCTAAAACTTCCTCAAGACTATGAGCTAGGGTATCGCTCTTACTTGCCTTTTATTGAAGTGAAACTTTTTGGTCCTTCAGATCAGATTGAACAGCGTTTGAAACTAGTACAGATAATTAATAAACACCTTGAGAGTAATACCGTTAGTATTGATTTACCTATGGTTGAAAATGTCGGCCAGTTGTTGGTCGATAAAGGACTAACAGTGTCGACCTCCGAAAAAAGTAGCGGAGGATACTTAACGTACTGGCTAAACGGTGATGAAAACGCTGAAAAACAACTAGGGCATGGTTGGATACTACCGAGCCTGACTCAAGCGATGGCCAACAGCGGAGATCCATTAGCAGAAACGTTTGCTCTGGCTGGTGCTACGCGAGAGAAGTGTGGGACGGATTTATCACTCGTCACTGGCCATATTGAAGAGGGCGTTTTTTCCGTCGCTTTATCGACACCGTCAGGCGAGTGGGGAGCGTTATATAAACTCTCGAAAAAGTATCAGCGCAGTGATCAAGTTAAAGTGATCAGCACGGCAGCACTAGACTTGTTGCGTCGCTACCTAGAACGTAAACCGATGTTTGCGCATTATGCATTTTTAGAGAAAGTTAAAGAGATGCACCTCCCGAGCAGTGCTTTATAACCAAAGCTCTATACAGTAGTCTGAGAGACAATACACAGAGACAAAAAAGCCAAGGTGATTACCTTGGCTTTTGCATTTTATACCGTCGAGTCAACGTTATGCGCGCTGCTTTTCTTTCATCGCGTAGTTAACGCCGCTAAGTGACAAATCTGATTTTGCTTTACAGATACAAGGTAATATTTCATCACTTTGTGTGTAAGCCATGGCAAAACCAACATACTCCACTTCACCAGACTCCAATTTGCAGCGACAGGCGCCGCAGTGCCCATCACGGCAGTTGTATTCTGGTAATAGGCCAGCTTGCTCCATTGTTTCCAAAATCGTATTGGAAGGGTTGGATTCAATGCTGATCAGTTTGTTGATTTTGAGTGTTGCCATTACAGCTCGAATCCTTCGAAGTCATCTGCGCGAACTTCATTGTCAATTTGACCCACAAGGTAAGAAGAGATTTCTGCTTCTTGAGGCGCAACTTGAACGTTATCTGAAGACAACCAAGCGTTAATCCATGGAATTGGGTTGGTTGTTGCTTCTGGATACGCTGCTGGTAGACCTACCGCTTGCATACGAATATTTGTGATGTATTCAACGTATTGGCTTAGGATGTCTTTGTTTAGACCGATCATAGAGCCATCTTTGAATAGATACTCTGCCCACTCTTTTTCTTGCTCAGCCGCTTCTTTGAATAGGTCAAAACAGTCCTGTTTTGCCTCTTCTGCGATTTGCATGAAAGTGAAGTCATCTTGACCGTTACGTAGCAGGTTGATCATGTGCTGCGTGCCGTTTAAGTGAAGTGCTTCGTCACGAGCGATCAGCTTGATGATTTTCGCGTTACCTTCCATTAGTTCGCGTTCTGCGAAAGCGAAAGAACATGCGAAACTGACGTAAAAACGAATAGCTTCTAATGCGTTAACAGACATCAAACAGATGTACAGCTTCTTCTTAAGATCGTACAGACTAACCTTAACCGTTTCACCGTTAAGGACATGCTCACCTTCACCGTAGCGATGGTAATCATTCGTCGCTTGAATCAAATCGTCGTAGTAGTGCGCGATGTCTTTTGCACGCTTCAGAATGTGCTCGTTCTCAACGATATCATCAAACACCACCGCAGGGTCGTTCACGATGTTACGAATAATGTGTGTGTAAGAACGAGAGTGAATCGTTTCAGAGAAAGACCAAGTCTCAATCCAAGTCTCTAGTTCTGGCAGAGACACAAGCGGCAGCAGTGCCACGTTAGGGCTGCGGCCTTGGATAGAGTCAAGAAGCGTTTGGTACTTCAAGTTAGAGATGAAGATGTGCTTCTCGTGATCTGGCAGTTTGTTGTAATCGATACGGTCGCTAGATACGTCTACTTCTTCTGGACGCCAGAAGAAAGAAAGTTGTTTCTCGATAAGTTTTTCGAAAATCTCAAACTTTTGTTGGTCGTAACGTGCAACGTTTACTGATTGACCTAGGAACATTGGTTCCTTCAATTGATCATTCTTTTTTTGGTTAAAAGTACTGTAAGCCATAATGCCTCAATTCCTTTTAAACCTCCCCGTAAGGGGGAGGTTATCGATAGTCTGTCTTTACGGGTTCGCTAGGTACGGGAAGATTAAATCTTACAACCGCCGCCAGCACAATCGTCATCTTGTGGTTGAACAGCGTCTTTCTGTTCATCTTTCGCGCCATCACGAGTGTTGTGGTAGTAAAGCGTTTTCACACCAAACTTATACGCTGTTAGCAGGTCTTGAAGTAGTTTCTTCATTGGAACCTTGCCAGTCTCGTAACGTGACGGGTCGTAGTTAGTATTAGCAGAGATAGCTTGGTCAACAAACTTCTGCATAATACCCACAAGGTGTAGATAACCGTCGTTCGAACCGATATTCCAAAGCAGTTCATAGCTGTCTTTAAGTTCTGTGAACTCTGGTACAACTTGCTTCAGGATACCGTCTTTCGAAGCTTTTACTGAAACGTAACCACGTGGTGGCTCAATACCGTTAGTTGCGTTTGAAATCTGAGAAGAAGTCTCAGAAGGCATTAGCGCAGTCAGTGTTGAGTTACGTAGGCCGTGCTCCATAATTTCTTTACGTAGGCTGTCCCAGTCGTAGTGCAGCGCTTCGTCACAAATTAGGTCGATATCTTTCTTATACGTATCAATCGGCAGTAAGCCTTTCGCGTAGTTCGTCTCGTCGAATGAAGGACACTTACCTTGTTCTTTCGCCAGTGCTACAGATGCTTTCAATAGGTAGTACTGCATTGCTTCGAACGTACGGTGAGTTAGGCCGTTCGCGCTACCGTCAGAGTATTTCACGCCATTCTTCGCTAAGTAGTAAGCAAAGTTAATCACACCAACACCTAGCGTACGACGGTTCATAGTCGATTTGTATGCCGCTGGTAGAGGGTAATCTTGGTAATCAAGCAGTGCATCTAACGCACGAACAACAAGATCGGATAGCTCTTCGAAATCATCTAGAGACTTGATAGCACCTAAGTTGAATGCAGAAAGCGTACACAGTGCGATCTCGCCAGAGTCATCTTCAACGTTAGTTAATGGTTTCGTTGGCAGTGCGATTTCTAAACATAGGTTCGACTGACGAACTGGAGCGACTTCAGAATCAAATGGGCTGTGAGTATTACAATGGTCCACGTTCTGGATGTAGATACGACCCGTTGATGCACGCTCTTGCATTAGCAGAGTGAACATTTCAATCGCTTTAACCGTTTCTTTCTTGATTGAAGGATCGTTCTCGTACTTCACGTATAGACGCTCAAACTCTTCTTGGTTTTCGAAGAATGCGTCGTACAGACCAGGTACATCAGATGGTGAGAATAGCGTAATATTGCCGCCTTCAACTAAACGTTGGTACATCAGTTTGTTTAACTGAACACCGTAGTCCATGTGACGAACACGGTTTTCTTCAACACCACGGTTGTTCTTAAGTACCATTAGTGAGCGTGCTTCACCGTGCCACATTGGGTAGAACACAGTAGCTGCGCCACCACGTACACCACCTTGTGAACAACATTTTACTGCTGTTTGGAAGTACTTGTAGAACGGAATACAACCAGTGTGGAATGCTTCACCACCGCGAATCTCTGAGCCTAATGCACGGATACGACCTGCGTTGATACCAATACCAGCGCGCTGAGATACATAACGAACAATTGAGCTTGCTGTTGCGTTAATAGAATCAAGACTGTCTCCACACTCGATCAGAACACATGAGCTGAACTGGCGAGTAGGGGTACGCACGCCAGACATAATTGGCGTAGGTAGAGAAATCTTAAATGTCGATGTCGCATCGTAGAAACGTTTGATGTAATCAAGACGTGTCGCTTTTGGATATTTCGCAAATAAGCACGCTGCTACAAGGATGTATAAGAACTGAGCACTTTCGTAAATTTGGCCCGTAACACGGTTCTGTACGAAGTACTTACCCTCTAGCTGCTTAACTGCCGCGTATGAGAAATTTAGGTCGCGTTTATGGTCGAGGTACGCATCAAGTTCGTCGAGTTCTGCTTTTGTGTAGTCTTCTAGAATATGTTGATCGTACTTACCCATATCGACGAGGCGAGACACGTGATCATAAAGCGTTGGTGGCTCGTATTGGCCATACGCTTTTTTACGCAGATGGAATACCGCTAGGCGAGCAGCTAGGTATTGGTAATCCGGAGTCTCTTCAGAGATCAGGTCTGCCGCAGACTTGATGATTGTCTCGTGAATATCTGTCGTTGTGATGCCGTCGTAAAACTGGATGTGAGCGCGAAGTTCTACTTGAGAAACCGAAACATTATCTAGACCTTCTGCAGCCCAAGTGATAACGCGGTGGATTTTATCCAGATCGATACTTTCTTTACGGCCATCACGCTTGGTGACGGTAAGTTGTTGGTTCATTCTGCTTTATTTCCCTAAGAAAACTGATAAAAGCCGTATTTTTGTTTGTTTATGTGCAATATGAGTAAAGCTTGCGGCGGCTTTGTGATCAAAGTCTATCTATATATTGTCGCTTAAACACAACATATAGGGGTTCATTTGTTTGCGGGTTACAAGATAGTGCTATTACACTGATTTATCAAGGTACAGATCGGGGATGACTTGTGGATAACTGACAAAATGAAAAAAATCAGTAAGTGAACACTAACCGATGAGAAAAGGGCAGACTTGAATGGTTAAAAGTACGGTTTCGAGATCGGTTTAGAAATAACCGCATGCAAAAATATTTTCCTTGATCTTTGGCCGTTTTTATCTACGAAAAATAGCTTGGTCAAAATGGAATCTAGAGCACGAATTTTAGCCATAAAAAGACAAAAAAAGCGGCAACTATGTGCTACCGCTTCCGATTCATTTTCTTTAAAAAATGTCAATCACAAAACTCATTTTTTAACTTAATAGCGTTCAGTATTTTTTAGTATGAACGATGTAGTTTACATCTACATTACGACCGAGTTTGTAGCTGTCATTTAGAGGGTTGTAATGAAGCCCAGTAATGCCCATTTCCGTCAGGTCAGTTTGGTCTATCATCTTCATCATTTCGGCTGGCTTGATAAACTTATCGTGCTCATGAGTGCCTTCAGGAACAATCTTAAGAAGCTTCTCAGCACCGACAATAGCAAATAAGTACGACTTAATGTTTCGGTTCAAAGTTGAGAAAAACACGTGACCACCGGGTTTGACTAGTGCAGCACAAGAGCGGATAACGGAGAGAGGATCTGGAACGTGTTCAAGCATCTCCATACAAGTCACGACATCGTAAGTTCCTGCGTTTTCTATAGCGTGGTCTTCTATTGTGCTCTGAATGTAGGTCAGTTGAGTACCTGTTTCTAATGCATGTAGTCGCGCGACTTCTAATGGTTCTTTACCCATATCAAGCCCCGTCACAATAGCGCCTTCTTTTGCCATGCTTTCAGCAAGAATGCCACCACCACAGCCGACATCAAGTGCGCGCTTGCCAAACAAGCCATTTGCTTTTTCAAGTACATAGTTCAAACGAAGTGGGTTAATTTGATGAAGCGGCTTAAACTCGCCTTCTAAATCCCACCATCGAGAAGCCATGTCCTCGAATTTCTTAATTTCACTTGGGTCGACGTTTTGTGCTTTAGTCATAATTGGTTTTATTGCATTCAATCTGAGTCCTTTAGAGGGCGCCAGTATACTCCAACGTTTTACACCCAAACAACCTCGATGTGCTTAGTTAAGGGACAATGACAGAGTTCACTGGCGCGGCAATCGAGACAGGTGCCTGTAATTTGTAAAGCGCTAACTATTGTTTTTGGTTCATCCTTGAACTGGTGCCAGTGACAATAACTCTAAAACCTGTATTTTCGCGTTGTGTAGTTAAAGGAATTTACATCGCTTTTCCGCGTAAAGAGTCCGATTTTGCTCAATATTGACCGAAATATAACCACTAATCAGAAAGATATGGGATGAGTGTGCAAATTCTCGACATTTGATTCATAACCAAGCTCACAACCTGATAAAAGGAGAGGGAAAGTGATGCCGAAGTGATGAATTGTGTGTTATATTTTTGCACCTTACACGTATCGTAATTACGATCAGATAATAGAGGGATAATGGCTCTATGAGCGATTTAGCTAAAGAGATCACGCCCGTAAACATTGAAGATGAGCTTAGAGGTTCATATCTAGACTATGCGATGTCAGTCATCGTGGGTCGTGCTCTTCCAGATGTGCGTGATGGCCTAAAACCAGTACACCGCCGCGTTTTATTCGCGATGAACGTACTAGGCAACGATTGGAACAAACCATATAAAAAATCAGCCCGTGTTGTCGGCGACGTAATCGGTAAATATCACCCACATGGTGATAGTGCTGTGTACGACACAATCGTACGTATGGCTCAGCCGTTCTCGCTTCGTTACATGCTGGTCGATGGTCAAGGTAACTTTGGCTCGATCGATGGCGACTCTGCTGCGGCAATGCGTTACACCGAAGTTCGAATGGCCAAAATTGCCCATGAACTATTGGCTGACCTAGACAAAGAAACCGTAGACTACGTACCAAACTACGACGGTACTGAGCAGATCCCAGCGGTTCTTCCAACTAAAATTCCAAACCTATTGGTTAACGGTGCTTCTGGTATCGCAGTAGGTATGGCAACCAACATCCCGCCTCATAACCTTGGCGAAGTGATTGATGGCTGTCTTGCATACATCAATAATGAAGAAATCACTATTGATGAACTAATGGATTACATTCCTGGTCCTGATTTCCCAACGGCGGCGCTTATCAGCGGTCGTAAAGGCATTGTAGACGCGTACAAAACAGGTCGTGGCAAAATCTACATGCGTTCGAAAGCGGACATCGAAGTGGAGAAGAATGGTAAAGAGACCATTATCGTCACTGAAATTCCTTACCAGGTGAACAAAGCTCGCTTGATCGAAAAGATCGCTGAGCTAGTTAAAGATAAGAAAGTAGAAGGCATCAGTGCACTGCGCGACGAGTCAGATAAAGACGGTATGCGCATTGTTATTGAGTGTAAGCGCGATGCTGTGGGCGAAGTAGTTCTAAACAACCTTTACGCTCAGACTCAGCTGCAAACCACTTTCGGTATCAACATGGTGGCCCTAAACAATGGCCAGCCACAGCTATTCAACCTAAAAGATATGCTGAAGTGCTTCGTTGATCACCGTCGTGAAGTTGTGACACGTCGTACTATCTTCGAACTGCGTAAAGCGCGTGAACGTGCTCATATCCTTGAAGGTTTAGCTCTAGCGCTTGCTAACATTGATGAAATCATTGAGCTTATCCGTAAGGCACCTACACCGGCTGAAGCAAAAGCGGGTCTTATCGCTCGTGGTTGGGATTTAGGCAACGTTTCAGCAATGCTAGAGCGTGCTGGTACAGATGCTGCGCGCCCTGAATGGCTAGAGCCTGAATATGGTATTCGTGATGGTCAGTACTTCCTGACTGAGCAACAAGCACAAGCTATCCTAGATCTACGTTTACATAAACTAACAGGTCTAGAACACGAGAAGATTCTTGGCGAATACAAAACACTTCTAGAAGAAATCGCTGAACTCATGCATATCCTTGCGAGCACTGAGCGTTTGATGGAAGTGATCCGCGAAGAACTTGAAGCGGTTCGTGACGGCTTTGGTGACGCTCGTCGTACAGAAATCACAGCTGCGAGCCATGATATTGACATGGAAGAGCTGATCGCACGTGAAGACGTTGTGGTTACTCTATCTCACGGTGGTTACGTTAAGTACCAAGTACTGAGCGACTACGAGTCACAGCGCCGTGGTGGTAAAGGTAAGAGTGCGACTAAGATGAAAGATGAAGACCATATCGAGCGTCTTCTAGTGGCGAATACCCACGATAACATCTTGTGTTTCTCTACTCGTGGTAAGACATACCGCCTGAAAGTTTACCAATTGCCTCTAGCGAGCCGTACTGCGCGTGGTAAGCCAATTGTGAACATCCTTCCATTAGAAGAAGGTGAGCGCATTACCGCGATTCTACGTGTTGATGAATTCTCTGAAGACAAATTCATCTTCATGGCAACAGGTGACGGTACGGTTAAGAAAACGCCGTTGAACCAGTTTGCAAACGTACGTTCAAACGGCCTAATCGCTGTGAACCTACGTGAAGACGATTCGTTAATCGGTGTGGATATCACTAACGGCGAAAACGAAATCATGCTGTTCTCTAAAGCGGGTAAAGTGGTTCGCTTTAAAGAAGCAGAAGAGATTCCAGTACTTGATGAAAATGGTAAACCAGTTCTTGATGAGAATGGTCAGCCAGAGATCAAGTTTAAAGGTGTTCGTCCTATGGGTCGTACCGCCTCTGGTGTTCGTGGTATGAAACTGGCTGAAAATGACCAAGTTGTATCACTTATTGTTCCTTCGCACGAAGGCGATATCCTAACGGTTACAGAAAACGGTTATGGTAAACGTACAGCACTTAGCGAGTACCCGACAAAAGGTCGTGGCACTCAAGGTGTAGTTTCTATCAAAGTTTCTGAGCGAAATGGCCCGGTAGTTGGTGCTATCCAGGTTGTTGAAGGTGATGAAATGATGATGATCACCGACGCTGGCACGTTAGTACGTACTCGTGTGGGTGAAGTTAGCCAGGTTGGTCGTAACACACAAGGTGTAACGCTTATCCGTACTGCGGAAGATGAATCAGTTGTTGGTTTGCAACGTATTGAAGAAGTTGATGATGAAGAGCTGCCTGCTGATGAAGATGCAGAAGCGTTAGAGTCAACAGGCGAAAATACGCAGCAAGACGCTTCAGAAGCTCCAGCTGCTGATGATGCAGAGGAAGGTAACGAAGAGTAATCTTACATCGTTATCCTGATATGAAAAGCCGAGCCCTTAGTTGCTCGGCTTTTTTGTATCTGTATCAACGCATTTAAAGTAAGAAATGCGTACACTGACGTTATCTTTGTTTACAGGACGTGTTATGTCTGTTTGGTTTTTCGCTGCCATCACTCTGATGGGGTTGTTTATCGTACTCTTATCACTGAGTGCATCAAAAGTTAAACCTGCTCAATGGTTTGGCTTTTGCCTGTTAGTACTTGTCGTGACGAGTGCCAGTTTCTTATTGCTGCATCAAACACCGCCTAAACCAATACAAGCGGAAATGTCACGAATGATGACTGCTCGTGACATCATGAAAGAGATTCAAGACCAGTTGCGTGAAGATCCGAACAACGCTGAATTGTGGTTCCAACTCGGGCAGGGCTACCTGCTAGAGGGGGAATTTGATGGCGCGCTGATTTGTTTTGATTACGCGATCCAACTGACTGAGCCAGTCAGTGCCACGCAACTTGCTGCAAAGGCGACGACCTTGTACTACATTCACCAGCAATCAATGACGCAAGAAGTTAGCTTGCTTTTGGAGCAAGCTTTGCAGATAGAACCGCACAATGAAGCCGCTTTGTCTTTGATCGCAAATGATCATTTTCTGTCATTCCGATTTCAGGAAGCGATTGATGCCTGGGTAATATTATTAGATTCTAATGATCCAAATTTAGATAGGGTGCAAATCATTAACTCTATTAACAAAGCAAAAGAGCTATTGTAAGCGTACAATTTAACAAGCAATAGAGAGAAAGGTGGGCAACGAATGAAAAATAAAGCACTAAGCATATTGGTTTTGCTGTGCGGCTCTGTGCTGGCGGGTTGTAGCTCTTCCGATCATTCTGGCTCTTCCTCTACGGTTTATTATTCATCGGGTTACTACGACCCGTGGTGGTACGATCATGACGACTACTGGATTTATTACTATCCGGGCTGTTGCGATAACGACGATGAATACAAAGAGAAACTGGAAGAGTGGTGGAATGGTTTAGATGAAGACCAACAGCAATCCATCAAAGACAAAGTCGAAGATTGGAAAGACGACGATATGTCCGCCAATATCGATAACATGAAACGCCAACTTGACGATCATTGGCAATCACTGCCTGACGAGCAAAAGCAAGAGATTCGAACCCAATGGGAGAATCGTCCGGAGCATATTGAACCAGCGACTTTACAAGGCAAGGCGGTGAAAGAAAAGGTTCAACAAAGAAAAGCATTACCGGAAACGAAGATCCAGCGTCCAGTTGCTCGTCCAAATGTGCAGATACCTAAAGCACGTCCAAACATTCAACCTAGACCTAGGCTTCCTCGTCGCTAGTACATTCGATTTTTGTCTCTCGATAGAATCAGGATGAAGAGATAAAGATAATAAAGAAAGAAAAGGGGCGTTCAGTACGCCCCTTGTTGTATCTATAAACTAACCTCTGCAAGTTAGACTAATATGTGGCTTCGCGTTCAGCTGCTGCTTTATCCCATTCTGGTGCCACCGTTTCTAGGAAGTGTTTCTTGTCTGCGTTCATCTTATCCATATCCATGCCCAGTGCTTGCTGTGCTTTCGCTTTGGTCGAGATATCTGGAATTTGAACAGGGTCAGTAATGCCTTTGGTTGCCAGTAAGCGAACCAACTTGGTACGGGCGTCAGCAGCGCGGTCAACTGCAGTACCAAGTACTTCTAGTGCTACCTCAGGAGCATGCATGTGGACACCGTGAGAAGCAATCGCGTAGTCCCAACGCCATTGTGCATGGCGAATATCTTGTAGGATAGGTTCCATCTCTGCTTCTGTTGCACCTGCTTTCCACGCTGCGCCTGCTTCAAAGTGTGCCGCTACGATTTGCTTCTCGGCGGTTAGCTTCATGTTCAGTACTTGCGCTTTGCGAGTCGAGACGATGCCTTGTAGCTGCTCTTTAGTTTGGGTATGGCATTGCGCACAGGTGTCTTCAAAACGATCAAATGGGTTACCCACTTTGTGGTCTGTGTACACCGTACCGTCTTCTTTGGTCACTTTAGGCATGTGGCAGTCCACACACACCACTTTGTTTTTACCATGAATACCCGCTCTCCAAGTTTCGAAACCCGGGTGTTGTGCTTTTAGCATCGGCGCGTTAGATACGGCATGCGTCCAATCTTTGAAATTCAACGCGTCGTAGTATTTCTCCATGTCATTAACGGTGGTGCCCATATCCCATGGGAATTTAACCGCTTTAGTTGGGCCGGTGAAGTAGTATTCAACGTGACATTGAGCGCAGACCGATGCTTGCTTATCTAGGCGAGACTGTTCATCAAAGTTTTTACCAATAGTATCAAAAGCACGCTCGACGTATGGGCGAGTCAGTGCCAGCGCGGGTTCGCCTTTCTTGAAGGCTTCAGAGCCCGTGTTGTGGCAATCGGAACAACCGATAGGGTTGACGATTTCTGAGCCTAAGCGTGCCCATTTACCTTCGAAATAACCGTCTTCACCACGTTCATCAATCACGCGAGCAACGTCTGGGCTTTTACAGCTCCAGCACGCCATCGGCATAGGCCCGGACTTCTCGTCGGTTGGTGCGCCAGTACGTAAGGTTTGGCGAACATCATCAAGTGCGTAAAAGTGACCGCGCGCTTTGTTGTAGTCTTTCGCGAAGCCATAACCTGCCCACAGGATAACCATGTTTGGGTCTTCACTTAGAGCATCTTCTATGTGCTCACTTTCGGATGTTGCTTTCCAAGAGTGGTATTGGTCGGGATGGTTCTGTTCAAAGGCGTCATTTCGAGGATCGATAAAATCCTTCTCTTCTGCCGCTAACGGAGCGCCAACCAAAAATAATTGGCTGGCGAATAAGGTCGCAACCGCAATAGGTGCGCTCATCCAGTGTTTTATGCTCACAGTGTTATCTCCATATTCGTTTTTATTAGCAGCGTTGTGAGGAGCTATTCCAAATAAGAACTGGAGATCTACGATTAATAATATTGCTTAATTGGATAGATGAAATAGTGAGTGAATCTTGTCTTGTTTTAGATCAATTTACACCAGTGATCTCAGTCATGTTTGAATTTATATACCTCTAAAGTGGTAGTTGTTAAGTCATTGTTCTACAATGCTTTGGGGTTTTAACCTTTTTAAAAATAGGGTGATTTAGTTCGCTTTTTGAGCAGGTGTTTCTACCCCTTATGAATAATAGAGGTATTATAAATATAGGTTTAGCGTTGTGGCTTTCCGAAATAAGAATTGATGTCATTTGAAGATCTAGAAAATATCTTCAGAGGAAATTAATTGTCGCTCAAATAAATAATTGAGAATAGTTATCAATTATTGTCGAGCTAAGGAAAGAACAATATGGGCAATATAAAATTGACCATAGAGACAATGCTGAAACTTCTCTTCGTCTTTGCCATCTATGGTTTCTCCATCGCCGCCCATGCGACTTCTTCAGAGCCGATTGAAGGTGCTCAAGCTGAGCGTCATCAAGTCGAGTTGATCCGTGACCGAGACTACAAGTGTCTTCAATGTCATAAGGACGCCAAAGAGACTCTGAATCTATCGCATGATTCGCAAGCGTTATTGAGTCAAGGTAAGCAGCTCAATTGCACTAACTGCCATAGCAACATCGGCCCTGATCACCGTGAAGGCGCGCCTGATGTGATTAAGTTTTCTGCCGCGCAATCGAAAGAGGTACACGACAAAGTGTTCCTTGATCCAAGCATGATTCTTAAAGCCAACAGCCGATGTGTGGATTGCCATGCACCGACACAACTGAGAGAAAGCCACTGGACGCACGATGTGCACGCCAAAAACCTCACTTGTTCAAATTGCCACGATGTACACACAGCGAAAACCAAAGCGTTGTCGTACGACAGAAAACAACTGATCAAGCAGTGTGTGGATTGTCACTCTGAATTTGCCGTCGAACCTGAACTTGCCAAAGAAGAGGAGAGATAGCATGAAATGTTCGAGAAGAAACTTTTTAGCCGGCAGCGGCGCGTTGATTTTAACTACAGGCGTTGCAGGCACTTCCGTTGTTAGCTCCTCTCTTTATACCAGCAACCGTGAACAAGCGAAACGCATGGGTATGGTTCATGATGAAAATGCCTGCATTGGCTGTACCGCTTGTACCGATGCTTGTCGCGAAGTAAATAAAGTCCCTGAAGGCGTAACGCGACTTAAAATTCATCGCAGTGAACCGATTGGCGAGTTCCCAGATGTGAAATACCAGTTTACTCGTGAATCCTGTCAGCACTGTGATAACCCACCATGTGTATACGTTTGTCCAACAGGCGCTGCATACAAAGATGAAGCGACCGGCATCGTGGATGTACACAAAGAGAAATGTGTCGGATGTGGTTATTGCCTTGCTGCTTGCCCTTACCAAGTGCGCTTCTTTAATCCAGTCGATCACTCTGCGGATAAATGTAACTTCTGCCGTGATACCAACCTAGCGCAAGGTAAGCAGCCAGCTTGCGTGGAATCTTGCCCAACAAAAGCACTCATCTTTGGTGATTTAAATGACCCAACTAGCGAGGTGAGCAAAGCTATCGAAAGCCATGTTGTCTATCGCGATAAATCGCATTTAGTTACGCAACCTAAACTGTACAAAATTCCGCATAGCAAAGGGGAGGTGTCATCATGAACGGCTTCGAAAGTGCATTCCACTTTGACTCGTTAGTCTGGGATTGGATCATCGCGATTTACTTATTCTTTGCTGGGATGTCAGCGGGTGCGGTGATTATTTCTATCTATTTAAAACGCAAAGTGATTGAAGGTGATCCCGCAAACAACGGCATCATGAAAGCGATGGCTTGGCTCGCACCATTTGGCATCATTGCTGGGTTGGTAATTTTGATTTTCCATTTAACCAAGCCTTTAGAGTTTTGGAAGATCATGATCTACTACAACCCAACGTCTGTGATGTCGATGGGCGTGATCTTGTTCCAAGTGTACATGCTAGTGCTGTTTGTTTGGATTGGCGTTATCTTCCGCCATCAAATCATCAGCTTCTGTGAAGGGAAGTTACCAAGCAAACTGCTGGATTTTGCCGATGGCATTTTGATTAAGGCGGGGAAAGCCAACAACGCAATTGAATTATTCTTGAGCTTCTTAGCCATCGTACTTGCAGCGTACACTGGCTTTCTATTGTCTGCGTTGAAGACTTACCCAATGCTAAACAATCCAGTACTGCCAATCTTGTTCCTGTTCTCTAGTTTGTCCTCGGGTGCAGCAGCATGCTTGATGTTCGGTATCTTGGTATTTAAAGAGTCGACCAGCAGCCCAAGTGTGTCTTGGGTACACGGATTTGAACGCCCAGTAGTATTGTTTGAGCTGTTTGTCTTAGTGACCTTCTTTACCGGACTGATCTTCAGCGGTGGTCAGAACGAAGTCGCGGCTTGGAATGCTATTTCGAGTGGATTCTGGGCTCAATGGTTCTGGGTTGGCGTAGTGTTCATCGGCATGATAACGCCTTTGACTCTCAATTGGTTAACGCCTTCAGAAGTGCGCCACAGAGGCAGTTACGTTTTTGTGGTCACGACGTTGAGCTTGGTTGGCGTACTTATGCTGCGTACTTTCATTCTATATGCCGGTCAAATGACCATAGTGTAAGGGGGATAAATGGAAGCTGAGCTAGGGTTCTTCTTACTGATATTGGTGGCTGTAACATCGACTTGTGCATCGTTGCTGCATTGGCTACGTCGTGCTATGAGTAAGAAGGCGACATTGCCGCATCAAGTCGCGATGTCCCACATCATTAGCTTAGCTTCCTTCATTTGTTTAGCACTTCTGATCGTCTGCTTCGTGCAAGACAACTTCGCGTTGGAATATGTTGTTACGCATTCCAACAGTCAACTTCCCGTAGCATTCAAGATTGCTGCCGCTTGGGGCGGGCACCAAGGCTCCATGTTGTTTTGGGTCGTCACCTTGAGTTTATGGGCGTCGTTTATTGCATTTAAGTCACCGCTCAACGCCCAATATACTTGTGACTGTTTAGGAATCATGAACCTTCTTATTGCGACATTTGCTTGGTTCACGTTAATGACCTCTAACCCGTTCGAGTATGCCCAAGTATTGGCGTCGGAAGGACGAGATCTAAACCCAATGTTGCAAGATGTTGGGCTTATCATTCATCCACCATTGCTTTATCTCGGTTATGTCGGTTACGCAGCAATATTAGCTTTTGCATTAGCAGCGCTATTGGGTAAACAACCGATGAGCGATTGGTATGTGGTTGCTCGAAGCGCAGCGTTTTTTGCATGGGGAACGCTCACGTTGGGTATCTTGGTGGGATCATGGTGGGCGTACAATGAGCTAGGGTGGGGCGGCTGGTGGTTTTGGGACCCTGTGGAGAACGCTTCTCTACTCCCTTGGCTTACTGGTACTGCTTTGTTGCACAGCGGTGTTGTCGCAACACGTAACAGAGGCGCAATTTGGAGCACCTATGCACTGGCGTTTGCTACGTTCAGCCTAAGCATTTTAGGGACATTTGTGGTGCGCTCTGGCGTGCTGACTTCAGTGCACGCTTTTGCGGTGGACCCAACTAAAGGTTTGGTGCTGATTGGTGTATTGAGCTTGCTTGTCATTATCACTTTTGGCGTACTGATTTTGCGAGGAGAACAGCTCCCTCGTTTCAAACTTCAATCTCTAGCGAGCCAAGCTTACACTGCTTATATCGCCAAAGGGCTGCTGGTTATTGCGACTGCCATCGTTTTTCTTGGCACTTTTTATCCGATGGTTTATCAACTGCTCGGCTTAGGGAACATTTCGGTTGGCGCACCTTACTTTAATAGTCTGACCTTTCCATTAAGCATACTGGCTCTGATTGCCTTAGCATTCATGCCAGTGCTGAAATGGACAAAAGGAGCAGTTCCGAGTGGAAGCACTGATATCGCGATTAGTATTGCGTTATCTATAGTCTCTGGGATCGGGTTTATGTTCTCAGTGAACGTACTGCATTTCGAAGTATTGCTAACCATAATATTGGCTACTTGGGTGATTGTGGCGCATCTCGTTATGCTGTTTCGTTGTTCCAATAAGCGCAAACTCATGCCAATCGTGATGGCACATATCGGTTTTGCGCTGGCGGTGAGTGGAGCTGTATTCAACAGTCACTACTCATATGAACATAATTTACGTGTCGAACCCGGCAGTTCTCAACAAAGGGCGGGGATCACTATCGATTATCATGGTATCGAATGGCTGGTGGGGCCAAACTACACCGCGGAACAAGGACAGATCACCTTGCACTTGGAAGATGGCCGCATGCTCAATTTCAACCCGCAAAAGCGTCATTACCCTGTGCGAGTGATGAATATGACCGAGCCTGCGATTCGTTCACTATGGCATGGCGATTATTACGTGACATTGGGTGACAAAGTCGATACTCATGCTTATGCGATTAAAGTTCAGTACCGCGCAGGTATTTGGTGGATATGGTCTGGCGGGCTACTAGCTGTGTTTGGTGCGCTATTAACCGGCCTAAAGAAAAGGAGAGAGGCTATCAATGCGATCGAGAAATACGCTTAAACTCGCAGGTCTGTTTGTGGCTGTTGCCGTGTTTGCTGTAGTAACTGCGGTGGCTTTGTCTGAGCGACCACATGTTGAATTGTCCCCACAACGAAATTTAGATGCACCTAATTTTCGCTCTACTTCTCTGATCTCTGATGACATGGTTTCTGAGCAGTTGTTCAAAAGCGACGGATATAAATTATTGAATGTTTGGGCATCTTGGTGCGGAGTATGCAAACGAGAGCATGAAGAATTATTGCAGTTAGCAGAACTCGGTGTGCCTATTATTGGGCTGAATTATAGAGATCAAAAACAAGCCGCTCGTGAATATTTGAGCTCTAAACGAAATCCATATATTGAAGTAATTAGTGACCCTAATGGAAAGCTCGCTGTGGAGCTAGGTGTTATCGGAACGCCGGAAACTTACTTGATTGATCCAAATGGTCGTATATTGATCAAATATCGTGGAGAGCTAACGGCAGATAAATGGAACGATATATTTTCAGGATACTTGAATGTTTCGATTTAATAATCTTCTCCTCACTTTCATCCTATTTATACTATTTTCTCCTTTCACGAGAAGTGCGGATATAGAACAGAATGTTGATCTGTTTGAATTTCATTCCGTTGAAGTGCAACAGCGTGCAACCTCGTTAGCCAAGGCATTACGCTGCCCGCAGTGTCAAAACCAAAACCTTGTCGAGTCTAATGCACAAGCGGCTAAAGACCTGAGGTTGAAAGTGTATACGATGGCCAATGAAGGCAGCTCAGATCAAGAAATAAAGGACTATCTAGTTGCTCGTTATGGGAATATTGTTCTGTACCAACCACCATTAAATTATTCCACGGCGCTGTTGTGGATCTTTCCTGTGCTATTTTTGATCTTTTTTGTCTTATATTCGATCCGAATGGTGAAGCGTAATTAATGTGACCGTTATTCCACTATTAAAAATAAATTGTGCACTTAACAAGCAGAATGTTATCATTTTTCCGAATTTATGAAGTTTCCAGTATAAAGAAAATAAAAATTTTGAGCTGGATAAGTAATAAAAGAACGAAATAGGTGCACGCAGTGGATTCAGTTATATTACAACTTAAAAAAGACTTCTATTCGCAGATTCGTGCATTGCAATCACCGAACCTGCCTCAAGTTACTTCAACGCTCGCCGTGTTGACCGACGAGGAAATCCAAGAACTCGAAGCAGTTTGGATTGAACTCGCCGTTTGGAAGCGCAGTCAGACCCATTAAAAGATAGACCAAACGACCTTCTTGAAACCCCAGACAAAATTTGTCTGGGGTTTTTTATTGTAGTTTTTTTAAATTGTTATAATATAACAATTGTTCAGTTGGAGAGTGTTTCTCTTTTGCTGTCTTGAGTGGATAACTGCCCTCAATTGTGATCTCTATATTGCAAAATGCGGTATCAGTCCCCATAGTTGAAGAGCAACGAGTAAATCCCATGAATGCAATAACGAAAACGCATCAAGCGCATCAAGCAATAAATCGAGTGAGTATAGATATGGCGGAAGTACGTGCCAGAGTAGATTTTAAAGTCGGGGCAAAAAGTAACATTGATGCCGAAATTCTGTCTTTCCATGGTCTGAAGACAGACAAAGAGCATGTTGCTATTATCTTTAAACAAGCGGACCAAACTCAGGACATGCCTTTAGTTCGTATGCACTCTGAGTGTTTGACAGGCGATGTGTTCCACTCTTCACGCTGTGACTGTGGTGAGCAACTAGAAGAGACGATCAATCGCATGGGCGAGTCCGGTGGTATCATCTTGTATCTCCGTCAGGAAGGTCGTGGTATTGGTTTGTACAATAAGATCGATGCATACCGCTTACAAAGCCAGGGCATGAACACGTACGAAGCTAACAACCATTTGGGCTTTGATGATGACCTGCGTGATTTCACAGAAGCAGCACAAATGCTAGAAGCTTTAGGCGTGAATAAGATCCGCCTCGTGACGAACAACCCTAAGAAAATTCGTGAGTTATCTGAGTACGGAATTGAAATTGGCGAGGTTGTCAATACCTCTGCGCATATCAAAGATGGCAACGAAAATTATCTGAAGGCAAAAGTCTCTCACGGAAAACATGACCTAAAGGTTTAATCCTAAAGATAAAACTGACAATAAAGTCTGTGAAAAACCTCATTTTTATGAGGTTTTTTTGTATCTGGAGTTGCAAATAAATTGTAAATTTGTATTATCTCGAGACTAAAGTGCAAATAAGAATAATTAGCACTACCAATACGATAATTGAAAAGCTCAACAAGGATGCTTCAGATGAATGCAAAAAAAGTTTTAGTCCAATCTATTGCTGCATCACTCCTCATTGCCAGTGGTTCTACCGTTGCTGCCACAGTAACTAAACAACAAGTAGTCGAACATTACGCGGACGTTGCCCATGCTGTATTTGCTGATTCAGTAACAACAGCGAAAGCGCTTGATGTGAAAATCGACGAATTTCTACAATCACCATCAGCGAAAAAGCTTGAAGAAGTAAAACAAGCTTGGCTAGATTCTCGCGTGCCTTACCAACAGTCTGAAGTTTTCCGTTTTGGTAACGCGATTGTTGATGATTGGGAAGGTCAGCTGAACGCATGGCCACTTGATGAAGGTTTGATTGACTACGTAGCGGCTGATTACCAATACGAATTGGGTAACGAGGGCGCTGCTGCCAACATCATCGCGAACACTAGCCTACAGATCGGTGCTTCTAAACTGGACGTTTCAAAAATCACTCCAGAATTGCTAGCGGATCTAAACGAAGTAGGCGGTTCTGAGGCAAACGTTGCATCAGGTTACCACGCGATTGAATTCTTGCTTTGGGGTCAAGACCTAAACGGCACTAACGCGGGTGCAGGTCAACGTGCTTACACTGATTTCGTTGTCGGTTCTGAGTGTACGAATGGTCATTGTGATCGTCGTGGTGAGTACCTAAAAGCGGCCGCTGATCTACTGGTTCAAGACCTTGAGTGGATGGAAAAGCAGTGGTCCGCAGAAGTGAAAGGCAACTACCGTGAAGAGCTACTAAATGAATCTGCTGAGAATGGTCTACGTAAGATGCTATTCGGCATGGGTTCTCTTTCTCTAGGTGAGCTAGCGGGTGAGCGCATGAAGGTGGCACTAGAGGCAAACTCGACTGAAGACGAACACGATTGTTTCTCAGACAACACGCACAACTCTCACTACTACAATGAGCAAGGCATCTACAACGTTTACACAGGTACATACAAAGGTGTAAACGGCAAAGAGCTATCTGGTCCAAGTATCGCTGACCTTGTTGCTCAAAAAGACAAGAAAGCCGCGACCGAAATTCAAAAGCAGTTTGATACAACACGTAGCCAAGTTGGTGAGCTAGTGACTTCTGCAGAGAAGAACAACCAGCACTTTGACCAACTTATTGCGGCGGGTAACGCACAAGGCAACGCGCTAGTAAACGACACCATCATGTCGTTGGTAGCGCAAACCGGTGCGATTGAGCGAGCGGCAAACATTGTCGGCATCGACAGCCTAAGCCCTGATACTGCTGACCACGAGTTTTAATAAGAAAACCATAATAAATAAGGGCTCTTTGTGAGCCCTTTTGACGTTTGAGCTCGTTGTTATCACCCTTGTTGTCTATGTAGAGCAATGATATGAAGCCATACCTAATTTCTGCGCTAGCCGCGATCCTTTCTTCTTCTGCCATGGCTTACGATGTTAAGTCTGGTGGCAAAACCAGTGTTAAAAAAGATGGCGCGAATGCCTATTCTCTTCCTGCTGCTAACTTGCCAATGAGCAAACGCCTCGACTTTAGCGTAGGTAACAGCTTTTTCCGTAACCCTTGGGTACAAGCGCCAGCGTCAACAGACGCTCGTGATGGCTTAGGCCCGCTTTTTAACACCAATAGTTGTCAGAATTGTCACATCAAAGACGGTCGTGGTCATCCGCCAGAGAAAGATGATTTACATGCCGTGTCTATGTTAGTGCGCTTAAGCATTCCTGCGATGACGCCAGAACAAAAGAAAGCTTACATCAAAGATGGCGGCATACCTGAGCCGACTTATGGTGGCCAGCTTCAAGATTTCGCCCTGCAAGATCAAACGCCAGAAGGCAAAATCGAAATCACTTACACCGATGTCCCAGTGAAATTTAAAGACGGTACGACGGTGACACTAAGAAAACCTCATTTGAACATTACCGAACTGGGTTACGGCGATATGCACCCAGATACCGAGTTCTCAGCACGCGTGGCACCGCCAATGATCGGCCTTGGTTTGTTAGAGAGTATTCCCGACGAAACGCTACTTGCTTGGGCTGATGAACAAGATGCCGACAAAGACGGTATCTCAGGCAAAGTAAATAAGGTGTGGGATATTGAGAAGGACGACTTCTCGATTGGTCGCTTTGGCTGGAAAGCAGGACAACCGACGCTAATGCAGCAAAATGCAGCAGCATTTAATGGTGATGTGGGTCTTACGAGCCATTTATTCCCAAATGAAAACTGTACCTCGAAACAAAGCATTTGTGACGACATGCCAAATGGCGGCAAACCTGAAGTGAGTGAAAATATTCTCGACTTCGTAGAGTTTTACAGCCAACACTTAGCCGTACCTATTCGCCGTAACGTCAATGATCCTAACGTGAAACTTGGTCAGCAAATCTTTGCTGCGTCTGGCTGTGAAAGCTGCCACAAGACCAGTGTTAAAACGGCCAAGCGACCAGAGTTACCAGCGCTTTCTGAGCAGCTTATCCACCCATACACCGACATGCTTTTGCATGACATGGGTGAAGGCTTAGCCGATAACCGTCCGGAATATCAAGCAAACGGCCGCGAGTGGCGAACAGCACCGCTATGGGGCATTGGTTATACCGAAGAAGTAAACGGACACACTTACTTTCTACATGATGGCCGCGCTCGTAACCTGATGGAAGCGGTGTTGTGGCACGGCGGCGAAGCTGAAACGGCGAAACAAAATGTTTTAGCTCTTAACAAAAAAGAACGTGATGCTCTCATTGCGTTTCTGAACTCTCTATAAGGACCTAACCATGAAAAAGACACTGTTAGTGAGTGCGATTGCCGCAACGTTAAGTTTGGTTGGTTGCCAATCGACCATCGGTTCGAGCTCTGCCAAGCCTGAGAGTACAAGTCATATTTCTCAAAGCGTGTACGAGGTGGAGTTTCAATCAGCTCAGACGTTTTTAGCGCAAACCACAGAACTTGAACAACGCTTCGCAGATTACTGCGCATCAGAGTCGAAGGATGATGCACAAGTAAAACAGCAATGGCATCAAACTATGCTTGCGTGGATGGCATTACAAGGTCAAGAACGTGGCCCTGCTACGGCGCTGGAGCAAAGCTGGAATGTTCAGTTTTGGCCAGATAAAAAGAACACCACTGGTCGTAAAATGTCCGTACTGACAAAATCTGATCAAGCTTGGAGTGCAGAAGATATCTCCACCCAAAGTGTCACCGTACAAGGTTTAGGTGCATTGGAATGGCTGCTTTACGATAAAGCGTCGACCTTATCTAGCTACGGCAATACTTGTGCGACAGGCGTAGCGATTGCAGAAAACCTCGATAACAAAGCGCAGATCATCGCGGATTCTTGGGCAGAGAACCCTTGGAAATCGCTAGAGATGACGGAATGGGAGTCTGAGTACATTTCACTGCTCTCGAATCAGCTTGAATACAGCATGAAGAAGTTGAGCCGACCGCTAGCGAAGATTGGTAAGCCTCGCCCGTATTTCTCAGAATCGTGGCGTTCAGAGACCTCGCTTTCAAACTTAAAAGCCAACCTTCAAGGGATGGAAGCGTTGTACTTTGCTAACGGGAATGGTCTAGATGCGCTACTTAGAGAGCAAGGCCATGCAGATCTCGCAGACCGTGTCGTTCATCAGTTTGAAATGGCGTTAGAAACTTGGCCAGAAGATAAGAGCTTGTTTGCTGCACTACAAACAAAAGAAGGCTATCGCATGGTGCTCTCTCAATACAATAAGCTAGAGCAATTGAAGTACCTGATTCACGAAGAAGTGGCGATCGAGCTTGGCGTAGTTATAGGATTTAATGCAACCGATGGTGACTGATCAAACCCGCCGAACCTTGCTGAAAGCCGCTCTATTCGGGGCGGCTATACCTATGATGCCATTTGGTTGTGCTTCAACAAGCTCACGTGAACCTGCGTTGATCGGCTGTTCTATCATTGGTCGAGATAAATTCGCAGCGGTGGTGGCGGATGAGCATGGTATGCCGCTATCTTCATTGCCGATTCCTGAGCGTGGTCACGGTGTAGCAACCAACCAACAAGGCCACGCCGTAGTTTTTGGTCGTCGACCTGGTACTTTCTTCATGGTGTTTGATTATCGCTCAGAGCAGATGATCAAACTGCAACTAGCAACGCCAAATCGTCATTTTTACGGACATGGTGTTTACTCCCATGACGGCACGTTGCTATTTACCACAGAAGGGGAGAGGGGGACAAGCCGCGGGATCATTGGTGTTTATGATGTGCAGAAGCAATATCAAAAGATTGATGAGTTAACGGGTTTTGGCCTTGGTCCTCATGAAGTGATCATGATGCCTGATGGTGTATTGGCGATTGGCGTCGGTGGCGTACACACTAACGGTCGTGAACCTCTCAATCTTGATAGCATGAAACCCAGCCTGAGTTACCTTTCACAGAAGGGTGAGCTACTGGATCAAGTGTCTTTACCGGATCATAAGTTGAGCATTCGCCATTTAGCCCATGATGGTGCGGAAACCGTGCTTTGTGGTCAGCAATATCGTGGTGAGCCGGACGAGTATCCAGCCTTGATCGCCATGCACACGCGTGGTGGTGAGATGCAAGATCTACAAGCTGAGCCTGAAGAGTGGGCGCGGTTCAATCACTACGTTGCGAGTATTGCAGCAACCGATGAATGGATCTTAGCCACTTCGCCTCCAGGCAGTTGTTATGGTATATGGTCTAAGTCTACTGGCAAATTGGTAGAGCTAAGTGCGTTACCAGACGCTTCTGGTGTTGTGATCTACGGTGATGAATTCCGAGTCAGCTCTGGGGCGGGAAAAGTGGTAGAGCAAAGACCAGAGGAGTCAAAAAGTACCTTCGCAAGCGGAGTGCAATGGGACAACCATTGGTCGAGAATTATCTAGAAAGATCATTGAGTAATTACTTATAGAGAGTTTTGTTGTCGTTTTCGGCATCAGATTCTTAATTTTAAACCTGCAAGCTGTGAGATATTTGCCATACTTTTTATTATGGCAAGTAGCGCAAGGATCATTTCAGTGTTTGCTAGGGTTTTAATCATGACGGCACTTCTGGTGCCGTTTTGCAGCTTTTCCACCGTCGTTTCTCTCGAAGCTTCAGCGCAAGTCGAGCAAGAGGGAGCGGTACAAAAGCTGTCTGTAGAAAAAATGATCCATTATCCAGAGGTGATTGATCAACTGTATCAAAGCACCAATTACCGTTTGAACTGGGAAAATGAAAGTGATATTGAGCAGTTTCTTTTTCAAGTAAACCTGGTTGCACTTGCGGATGTCACCGATGAATTCGAAAATCAACTTCACCGGATAAACCAAGTAAGGTGGCAGGGAGATAATCTCGACTTCGATTTAGTGATGACAGATTCACTCTTGATGTACCTTAGTTATCTTGAGCAACTCCCCGAAGAAGGGATTAATTGGCTATTTACAGACAAAGCCCATGTTACGTTACCCGCTCCTAGCATCGATACTTTATCGGTTTTGAGTAATGAGATTACGGTTGGCAAACTTGGTCAGTTTTTGGCAAGTCTCCGGTCTCCATTACAAACAGATGATGCTTTCTACTCCGCATATTCTTCGCTATCGGAACATTCTCAGTACCAATATCCTGCCTATCAACAAACTGGGCTAGCACGTGTTGGCGATATATTAGAAAACAGACCCCTATTGATTGAGCGAATGGAGATCGTAGGCGTAGATGTTTCTTACTTGGATTTAGTCACTGAAGAATATGACGAACAATTAGAGCTTGCGATAAAAGAGTTCCAGCGTATTCATGGTTTGAAAGAAGATGGCGTTATCGGCCCGAATACCATTCGATGGATCAACTTTTCTCCTCAAGAGCGATTGCATCTGCTGGCGTTGAATTCTGAGCGTTCAAGAATTTGGTCGAAAGAAAGGGATAATGTTGTCTTTGTTAACGTGCCTGGATACGAAGTCACGTATTGGCATGACGGTCAACCCTTGTTTGAGTCTAAAGTTGTGGTAGGGAGAGCATCAAGAAAAACGCCCATCATGTCGGTAGCACTGGATTCAGTTATTCTCAACCCAACTTGGAACGTGCCTTGGACTATCATGGTTAAAGACATTATTCCTAAAGTAAAAAGTAATCCGATGTATTTGATTAACCATAACATTCAAATCATTCGGTCTTGGACTTCGAACGAAATTATTGACCCTACAACCATCAATTGGGCAACGGTGAATCCGAGAACATTTCCTTATCGTATGCGACAGGCGTCGGGCTTACAAAATGCACTGGGATTGTACAAGTTCAATATGCCTAACCCACAAGCTATTTATTTGCATGACACGCCAAGTAAGAACTTGTTTGAACAGGACAGACGCGCATTCAGCTCAGGATGTGTTCGTGTAGAACATGCAGACCAGTTAGCAGAACTTCTGTTCAAAACTCAGGGGTTGGAAGAACGTTTAGCGAAAAAGCGAGAAAGTTCTCGTCGGTCTAACACGTCAGTTCCTTTGGGAGAGCGCATTCAAGTACACATCATTTATCAAACAGCATGGTTGGAAGAGGGAACGCTTTACTACCGTGATGATATCTATAAGTACGATCACCGCAGTTGAAATCTTTAAGGAAAATTTACAAAACGAAGAATTCTCTTTTCGTTCAATAATTAAACAATAATTACTGCGTCTGAAAATCAAGATGGAGTGTTTTATGCGTTTGACGTGACAAATGTGTTTGGTTAATGTCCACGACTTGTCTAGTTGTTGAGCACTGTATTTTGAAATGGTAAGTCGTAACTTTTCCCGCCGAGATTTCCTTAAAATGACCGCTGGTGGTGTGGTGTTGGCGTCTGCCCTGCCATCATTTTCTTGGGCTTCACTCCCTGACGAGCCACGTGCGCTGGCGATGAACAACCTTAATACTGGAGAGATCCTCGAAACATGCTATTTCGATGGAAAACGATACATTAATGATGAACTGCAAAGGCTGAATGAGTTTTGTCGAGACCATCGACGAAATGAGGTTCATCCCATGGATAGACGCTTGTTCGATCAAATAAGTCAAATTCAAAAGTTAATTGGTACAGAAGCAGAGGTGATCGTCATTTCAGGTTACCGTTCTCCTGCCACTAATGCCTCGCTGCGCAACGGGTCTTCTCGTGTAGCGAAAAAGAGCATGCACATGGAAGGGAAGGCCATTGATTTTCGTTTAGACGGTGTGAAGCTTTCAACAGTTCGTGATGCTGCATTAAGCCTAAAAGCCGGTGGCGTGGGTTATTATCCAGGCAGTAACTTTGTTCATATCGATACGGGTGCTGTTCGTTCTTGGTAGTGCCAGTTGAGACAAGGTTTCTAGTCTCAGAACGTCGTCGATTACTCACAGTTCAAAGCTTGAAGTCGCTAGGCCTTAGTGTCATAGTTGCGGCAGTTTTCACGCAAATTTATTCGGTATAGGTTATCTATGGCTCTGAAATACCAAGTTGTTCCAGTAACATCTTTCTCTCAAAACTGTTCTATTGTCTGGTGTGACGAAACCATGAAAGGCATTGTGGTTGACCCAGGCGGCGATGAAAAGCAGCTCGCTATGCTTATCAAAGAGCTGGGTGTTGACGTGGTAAACCTAGTGCTAACACACGGTCACTTGGACCACGTAGGTGGCACGGAGCCGCTGTCTGCACTGCTTGGCGGTACAGAGATTGTTGGCCCTCACAAGGCAGATAACTTCTGGTTGCAAGGTTTGGAAGGTCAGAGCCAAATGTTTGGTTTCCCGCTGACAGAAGCGTTTGAACCGCACCAATGGCTAAATGAGGGTGACACTGTCACTTTCGGTAATCAAGTGCTGAACGTATTCCATACACCTGGTCATACACCTGGTCACGTTGTGCTTTACAGCGAAGAAGCGCGTTTAGCGTTTGTGGGTGACGTTTTGTTTAACGGTAGCATTGGTCGAACTGACTTCCCACAAGGCGATTTCAATACGTTGATTAGCTCTATCAAAGAGAAATTGTGGCCTTTAGGCAATGATGTCACGTTTGTCCCTGGTCACGGCCCTCAATCGACTTTCGGTCACGAGCGTAAAACTAACCCGTTCGTTGCTGACGAGATGCCGCTTTACTAAAAGTGCGTGTACTAAGCATTATTCTGGCTCGGCGGCAGCTAAGTATCGCCGAGTCAGTCCCACAAAGTCCTCAGCCTCACGATCTAGATCACTTGCTGATATAAATAGATCGTAGCCGTAGAAACCTCTCTGATACTTCATCCGGTTGGCGAGCATCGCTAACAAACCTTTGTACTCAATCCCATCTCTGTTTATATACGGTTTAGGGTCAAGCACCATATCCTCAAACTTATCTTCACACTGATTTTGTTTCGCGCCTAAGTAAAGCAGTGCTCGCTGGCTGAGGAGAATTTCTGTCGCTATACGAGGGCAGATTGAATTTAAGTAGGGTGAGTAGTGTTTTAGACGAATACCGATCCAAGGTAGCGGTTGGTGCCACCCTTCCTGTTGGTAGCTACAAATACCGATTGACTCAATATTTCGCCATCTGACGACCCAACCCCCTTTAAAAAGGTGTTGCTGAAAGTGAGAAGCTGTCAGCGTAAAAGTGACTTGGCTTTTCTTAATCATCAAGATGGCGAAACCAACGATTGCAGACATCAAAATGACCGACAACATGGCTTGCTTCCATCCCGGAGAAATGGCAACCAAAAACAAAGTGATGAGTGCAACGAGCAACAAAAGTATTCTGTTGATAGGGGAGTCGGGTTTGAAATGTGAATTTGTTAGGTGCAGCGTTTCCATGCTTATAACCTCATCGAATACTTGTTCAAAAATGAGTGGGCAGCTTTATGTGCATTGACTTGCATTTAAAATAAAACAAACCTCTGTTTTTATACCCAGTATTCAATAAATCCGTTCATAAAATATCTGATTAAATAGTAGACGTTCTATGCTTTGAGCGCATTTTTCATCGCGTTTCGCCGCTAAAACCTACAAATTGCTTGTGAATTTTGGTATAAAACGCGCTTCAAATTTTCATCCCTGCTGAGATGCAGTGAACTGGAGAAATATTCAATGAGACTTGCTCATAAGCGTAAAGTGCAGATGAAACTGCAAAAACGCATTAAAGCGACAGTAGCAAACTTAGCTGCAGCACCTAAAGCAGTGAAGCCTGTTGCGGAAAAAGCAGTAGCACCTTCTGTTGCTGAAAAAGCTGTTGCGGAGAAAGTAGTAGCTGATAAAAAAGTAGCTGCAGTGAAAACAGTTGATGTTGCCCTTACTCCTAAGCAACAACAAGTATTAGACATCGTTATTGCGAATGCTGAAGGTATTAACCCTAAAGGCATCGGTCTAGCTGCAGGTCAAGAAGATACTAAAGCGGCATCATGGGCTACTGGCGCACTAAAGAAGCTTCTTGAAGAAAACCTAGTTCAAAAAGAGCAGTTAGCAGGTAACAAAGTTATCTACAAAGCAGTTTAATTACCGCTACCGTTCTAGATTGAATACCTCGGCCGATGCCGAGGTATTTTTTTATCTTGGTATTGGAAATAATGCATTAAGTACTGACTTTAACACTACCAATAAGTGGTTTGTCACATTTTCTTAAATACTATGTAAATTTTTTGGCAGAAAAATACGTACGTATTGTCTTTTATTTTTATTCATAGATAAAAATATAATTTATTGATTTTGCTATTAACAGTCTTTTTTCATGACGATTGTCCTACGTACTTGTACGTAATACCTTAGGCTAATGCCTTATTGATGAATTACTTGCTTCCGTGTTCATGCCCATTTCGCATTAGACAACATTGTTACATCTTTTATACCGAATACAGCCAATCCTAATGAAATGGATGACAACAATAACCTTGGTGATAAAGGACGTGAACGATGAGTCTAATCCAAAAATCTTTAAAACGAGTGCTCAAAACAACCGCTGTCGCTGCCGCGATGGCACTCGCAGCGACTTCTGTAAACGCTGCTGAAAAAGTCTATCGTTTAAAGCTTGCTGAAACTTGGGGGCCTAATTTCCCAATTTTTGGTGATACCACAAAAAACATGGCCAAAATGGCGGAAGAGATGTCCAACGGACGTTTGCAAATCCGCATTGATTCCGCAAACAAGCATAAAGCGCCTTTTGGGGTGTTTGATATGGTTAAGTCGGGTCAGTATGACATGGGTCACTCAGCGTCTTATTACTGGAAGGGTAAGGTTCCAAACACACTTTACTTCACTTCTATGCCCTTCGGTATGTTGCCAACTGAGCAGTATGCATGGTTTTACTACGGCGGTGGTATGGAGCTGATGGAAAAAGTGTACTCTCCACATAACTTGATGTCTTTCCCTGGCGGTAATACCGATACTCAGATGGGCGGGTGGTTCCAAAAAGAGATCAAGTCCGTCGAGGACTTACAGGGTTTGAAAATGCGTATCCCAGGGTTTGCTGGTGAGATTTTGGCTGAGTTAGGTGCCAAGCCAACGAATATCGCCCCTGGTGAGCTATATACTTCTCTAGAGCGTCGCACAATTGATGCCTTGGAATGGGTTGGTCCATCGCTGGATCTACGTATGGGCTTCCACAAAATCGCACCTTACTACTACACAGGTTGGCATGAGCCAGCGACTGAGCTTCAGTTCCTCGTTAACAAGCGTACCTGGAATCGTCTACCTGATGATCTAAAAGCGATTTTGCAAGTAGCCATGAAAACGGCCGCTTACGATATGTACACGCAATCGAAACACGAAAGCGGCAAAAACTGGGCATCTATTAAGTCTGAATACCCAAATGTTGAAGTAAAAGATTTCCCACCTGAAGTCGTAGCTGCGTTGCGAGAAGCAAACGATCGTTTGTTGAAAGAACATGCAGAAAAAGATGCTTTGGCGAAAGAGATTCAAGAGTCGCAAGCGAACTATATGAATCAAGTTCGACCATGGTCAGATATTTCGCACCGAGCGTACTTAAACAGTCAAGCTCAACAATAACGTTATGAAGCAGGCGATGCCAAGAGGTTTAGCCTGCTATCGAAGCCCAAGAAAACTTCATAATGAATGCTCCGCACCATAGCGGAGCGCATCTAAACGTTCCACGGAGTTCGGAATGAGAAGTCTTATTTATATTGAGCGATTATTTAACCGCTTTAGCGATTTTCTCGGATGGTTATCCAGCATCCTGTTTATTTTGTTGTTAGCAAACGTTGTGTACGACGTTGTCATGCGTTACGTGTTTAATGATGTGTCTATCGCATTCCAAGAAATGGAATGGCATCTATTCTCTGCCGTGTTCTTGCTTGGTGTGCCTTACGCAATTAAGTCCGGTGGCCATGTTCGCGTCGACATTTTTTATGAACGCTTATCTTACAAAGCACAATCCATCATCGACATCATAGGCACACTATTTTTCTTATTCCCTTTTTGCCTACTGGTAGCTTGGTTTGGTATTGATTTCGCCAAGGAAAGTTACGCGTTAGGCGAGACGTCTGGTGACCCAGGTGGCTTACCATATCGTTGGATTATCAAAGCGATGATTCCGCTGTCATTTTTCTTTATGGCGGTGAGTGGTATTGGATTGTTACTTCATTCAATCAACAAAATTGTCAACCCTCATCTCATCTATGCCGGTAATAACGGTAAGTCGTAAAAGGAAGTCATTATGATCGGTATAGTGATGTTTTTTGTTGCGCTCTTTGCGCTTCTATTGGGATTTCCCGTTGCCTTTACTTTTGGTGGTATCGCGCTGATTTTTGGTGTTTGGGCTGAAGGTATCGAGATGTTTGCTTTTATGCCATATCGAATTCAGTCCATTATGGAAAATACGGTGCTAATGGCCGTACCGCTGTTCGTTTTTATGGGGCTAGTGCTACAGAAAACGAAGCTTGCTGAACAGCTACTAGAATCAATGGGGCGTTTGTTCGGTGGCGTTCGCGGTGGTATCGCTATTTCTACCGTGTTAGTTGGCGCATTGCTTGCCGCTTCAACGGGTGTGGTAGGCGCATCAGTTGTTGCGATGGGCTTAATATCTCTTCCTGTGATGCTCAAGTACAATTACGACAAAGGTTTAGCGTGTGGGACTATTTGTGCGTCTGGCACGTTGGGCCAAATTATCCCACCTTCTATCGTGTTGATCTTGTTGGGTGATGTACTTGGCGTACCGGTAGGGGACCTATTTCAAGCTGCGATCTGGCCCGGTATTACACTTGTTGGCGCCTATGTGATCTATATTCTCATCTACGCGAAGTTGAACCCTCAAGCCGCACAGGCGATAGAGCGCGATGAGTCGATCAGTCGTAAACAAGAAGTGCTCACCGCACTGAAAGCTGTATTGCCACCTTTAGCATTGATCATCGTGGTATTGGGCTCCATCTTTGCAGGGATTGCAACACCAACAGAGTCAGCGGCACTGGGCGGTGCAGGTGCGATAATTTTATCACTATTGTATAAACAGTTTAGTTGGTCGATGATTTATGATGCATCAAAAGAGACAGTTAAAGTAACCGCAATGGTCTTTGCGATCTTACTTGGTGCGACCGCCTTCTCAATGGCATTTACCTACACCGGTGGTGATTATTTAGTTGAAGAGTGGATGTTAGAACTGCCGGGTGAAAAGTGGGGATTCCTTATTATTACCATGGTGGTGATTCTGATTTTAGGTTTCTTTATCGACTTCGTTGAAATCTGTTTTATCATCGTGCCAATTATTGCGCCAGTCGCTGAATTGATGGGCATTAATATGACGTGGTTTGCGATTCTTATTGCGATGAACTTGCAGACGTCGTTCCTCACACCGCCATTTGGCTTTAGTTTGTTCTATCTAAAAGGTGTCGCTCCAGCAGGGGTTACTACGCGAGATATCTACAAAGGTGTGATGCCATTCATCGCGATTCAGATTGTTGTGTTGGCGTCTTTGCTGTTTTTCCCAGGTTTTTACGGTATGAGTTAATCACTCGATAATAAAGAGATTTTGTGAACTGAGAGTTTTTACCTTTTGAGACAAGTTGTTAAGCTGTTAATTATGTCTATGCAGACACAATCGATTCGTTTGTACTGCTAAGATAGTAAGCTGTAAAGGCAGCGTTTCATGGAGGGAAGGGATGCCTCTCAAAGCAAAGTTAATTCTGCTGACACTGATACCCGTGGTATTGGTGTCAGCGAGTATCAGCTGGATCTCTATCTATCAAACTAAGACCCTTGGCAAAAGGGAGGTGGAGATCTTTCATCAAAACCTGATCCAATCAAAAGAAGCGGCGCTGAAAGATACGGTCGACGTCGCTTTTGACTCCATTTCTTACATCTACAACGATCCGACTTTAGAAGAGAGTGTTGCCAAAACGCGTGTGAAAGCGATTTTAAATCGTTTGAGTTATGGGTCGGACGGCTATTTTTTTGCTTATGATAAATATGGTACCAACCTTGTACACCCAGTTCTTCCGGAGCTTGTCGGGGAAAACTTACTCTATCTTGAAGACGAAAATGGCGATCGCTTAATCGAAGCTTTATTGTATCAAGCGCAATCAGGTGGTGGATTTCATCAGTACCTGTGGCAAAAGCCATCTACGGGTGAAGTCGTCCCTAAGCTTAGTTACGCTGCATGGCTCGATAAGTGGGAGTGGATGATAGGGACTGGGCTGTATATTGAGGATGTCAGCCGAGAAGTCGCCAATATGCGCGCGGCAGTGAACAAAAATATCGAAACGACATTTTTCTCAGTCGTCGTGATCTTAGCGGTGACCGTTGCTGTAATCATTGTTCTCACTCTGGCGATCAATCTGCACGAGCATCGCCTCGCTGATAAGAACCTGAAAGAATTGGCACATAAAACCGTGATGTTCCAAGAAGATGAGAAAAAGCATTTAGCGCGAGAACTGCACGATGGAATCAATCAGTTGTTAGTCTCCAGTAAATGTCATTTAGACTTAATGAGTCATAGACTGGAAGACGAAAAACTCAAATCCCACTTAGATAAATCACAACGATCGCTCGTCACCGCGATAAATGAGGTGCGGCATATTTCTCATCAGCTCCGTCCAAGCGCCCTCGATGATATCGGTTTAGAAGCAGCACTGACGACCTTGCTACAGGATTTTCATTCCCATTCCGGGATTGATATCGAGAGCAATTTCGATACTCAGCAGCACAAACTGACTTCGGAAGTCGCAACGACGCTATATCGCGTCGCTCAGGAGTCTTTGAATAACATTGAAAAACATGCGCGAGCGAAAAAAGTAACAGTTACTTTGCAAAAAATGGGCAATATGCTGCAATTACTCATACGTGATGATGGCGTTGGATTTGTGGTTAACCAAGCAGTGCACCAACAAGGGATTGGGTTAAGGAACATGCAAGAGCGTGTAGAGTTCATCGGTGGTGAATTTGAGCTAATGAGTGAGCTTGGCTTGGGAACAGAGATTACCGTGCTGCTTAATTTGGATGAAATAGTTTATGGATAAACCGATTAGTGTAGTGATTGTCGATGATCATCAAGTGGTGTTGGATGGCTTCATGGCTCGTTTGGAGTTAGAGCCTGACATCGAAGTGGTGGGTACAGCAAGTAATGGTTTGGAAGCGATAGAGGTCGCAAAGCACTTGCAACCGGATGTCATATTGATGGATATCAGCATGCCTATAATGAACGGTATTGAAGCGACTGGTGTAATTAAAGAAGCGCGCCCAGAGAGCAAAATACTTATGTTGACCATGCACGATAATCGCGAATACATCATGAAGGTCATGCAAGCTGGTGCCGTAGGATATATGCTCAAGGAAATCTCGGCCGAGAAAATGGTGCAAGCAATAAAAACGGTGAACCAAGACTCGACGTATTTCTGTGAATCCGTCACACAAACACTCTTTACCCAAGAAGTGGTGCCTGCCACGCAAAAAACGAATCCTCTCAGCCGCAGGGAAGAAGCGGTACTTAAATTAGTTGCTCAAGGAAACAGCAGCAAGAAAATCGCCACTTTACTCAATATTAGTTATCGAACGGTAGAGACGCATCGCCATAACATTAAGCACAAGTTAGACTTACATTCGACGGCAGAGTTAGCAAAATATGCGTTTGAAACTGGGTTGACTGAGTAGGAGAGTAGTGCCCGCAAAAAGCGAGCACGTGGGAGCGAAACTAATCGGCTTTGGTAATGCTACCAAGCTCTAGCATTGGAGCAACATCGATGTCCTCTGCATTCATCATCGTCGAGATGCGTTGAACGGAAGATAGTAGAAGGGATTGCTCCCATTCTTCCAATTTTTGGAATCGATTAATGAAGTGCTCTTGCAGCGGCGTTGGTGCTTGTTTTAAGGCTTCTTGGCCCTTGCTCGTAAGTACAGCATGCACTTTACGCTTGTCTTGAACACTGCGCTGACGCTCAACAAACTGGCCTCGTTCTAGTCTATCTAGAATGGTCGTTGCGGTCGCTTGGCTCATGTTAGTGTGGCTAGACAACTGTTTAATCGTCACGTTATCTAAGTCATTGATAGCGCGCATCAAAATCAACTGTGGAGCAGTCAATCCAGACTCTTTGCTCAGCTTTTTAGAATGTAAATCAATAGCGCGGATGATCTGACGAATCGAGACCAATACTTCTTCGTACTTTTCCAATTTATTCATCCAGTCTGTAGGGAACATTTATCGAGGCGACACTAACTTAAATGCGCCCTTATTTAAAGGGGGGAAATCAAAAATTACCTCTACAATTTTACGCCGTGTCCTCAATACCATTTTGTCGCGCCTTTTCGACAAAATAAGAAGAGCTAAAATTATTATAGCAATAAATGTTTGTGGTCTAACTATTGTAGTAGTGATTTGTTCTATCAAAGGCCGTAACCACACAGTGAAAAGTAAGTTATTGGATTTTTTAATAGCAAAAAGATAGACAAAAACGTGTCAAATGATAGGATCTTGCGCCTTCACGGAATGCAAAACGTATCGTGTTCGAAAGATTTTTTTGTTTGGTACGTAAAAACACTACAAAAATAGAGAGGAACGATGACAAAGGGTATAGATAAGTACAGTATCGATAGTACCGACTATACGGTAGGTCAGGACAACGTTCAAAAATGGGGTTTTGATGTTCATAACCCAGTTTTTGGTATTAGTGCAGGTTTAATTGCGCTGTTTCTTGTCGCTGCATTAGTTCTAGATGCACATACCGCAAAGACGGCACTTGATGGGCTGAAGTGGAAAATTATTGGTTCATTCGATTGGTTGTTCATTATTGCAGGTAACATTTTCGTTATTTTCTGTTTGGCGCTTATCGTCTCACCAATGGGTAAGATCCGACTAGGTGGTAAAGACGCTGTTGCCGATTACTCGTTTATGTCATGGCTTGCAATGCTATTTGCAGCTGGTATGGGTATCGGTTTAATGTTCTGGAGTGTTGCAGAACCTGTCGCTTACTTCACCGGTTGGTATGAAACGCCACTTGGTGTTGAGGCAAATACACCAGAAGCCGCGAGATTGGCACTGGGTGCAACGATGTTCCACTGGGGCCTTCACCCATGGGCAATTTACGGTGTTGTAGCACTTTCTTTAGCATTCTTTGCCTACAACAAAGGTTTACCGCTATCTATGCGTTCGATCTTCTACCCACTTCTGGGTGATCGTGCATGGGGTTGGGCTGGCCACATTGTGGACATTCTGGCTGTGCTTGCGACTTTATTTGGTCTTGCTACATCCCTAGGTCTAGGTGCGCAGCAAGCAGCAAGTGGTATTCATCACGTATTTGGTGTTGAGCCAGGCCTAGGTCTGCAAATCGTCGTTATTACCGTGGTGACTTTACTTGCTGTTGTTTCAGTCGTACGCGGCATCGATGGTGGTGTTAAAGTCATTAGTAACATCAACATGGTTGTGGCGTTCTTGCTACTTCTCCTTGTTGGTCTTATCGGTTGGGCGGCGAGCCTAGGTTCGATTCCAACCACACTTATGGCATATGTAGAGAATATCATCCCACTAAGTAACCCGTTTGGTCGTACGGACGAAGCTTGGTTCCAAGGCTGGACAGTGTTCTACTGGGCTTGGTGGATTTCATGGTCGCCATTCGTAGGCATGTTCATCGCGCGTGTTTCTCGTGGCCGTACCGTTCGCGAGTTCATCACAGCAGTTCTGCTGGTTCCAACGGCGGTTACCGTTGTTTGGATGTCTGTATTTGGTGGCCTGGCGATCGAGCAAGTTGTTGATAAAGTAGGTGAGCTGGGCACAAATGGCTTGACTGACGTATCACTTGCTATGTTCCAAATGTTTGATGTTCTTCCATTTGGTAGCATGCTTTCTATCATCGCTGTTGTGCTGGTACTTGTGTTCTTCATTACGTCTTCTGACTCTGGTTCACTTGTTATCGACAGTATCACGGCAGGTGGTAAAGTCGATGCACCTGTACTTCAACGTGTCTTCTGGGCATTCATGGAAGGTGCAATTGCGGTTGCTCTGCTATGGATTGGTGGCTCCGAGGCGGTTCAAGCTCTTCAGGCTGGTGCCATTTCTACAGCACTGCCATTTACCTTCATTCTGCTTGCAATGTGTGTGAGCTTATTGATGGGTATGCGAACTGAGCGTCAGTAATTCGGCATTTTATAAAACCGTTTGACTAACAATTAATCAAAAGGCCAGCAATTTGCTGGCTTTTTTTGTGCGGTTTTTATGACGCTCGAGACAAAAAAATGACACATGAAAGTTCATATTTTACAAAGAGTTAATGTGCTATTTTGTTTTTTAAAAATTAGTGAATAGTCGTAAAAAAGTGTGTAATATTCATGCACCTTAACTGTTCTCCCAACTCAAAAAACTATAAATATGAAATTATCATTAAAACAAAAGCTTATAGGCGCAAGCCTTTCTGCTGTTGTTGTGATGGCAACAGCACTTACTTGGTTGTCGGCTGGTCAATTATTTGATCAGACTCGTTCAGGTGTCTATTCACGTGCGCAAAGTCTTAGTACTACTGCGTCAGAGGGAATTTCTGATTGGGTCAATATCCGTAAAGATATTGCCACTGCGTTCAACGACTACTCGACCGAGCAAGACGTTGTTCCTTTCCTACAACAAGCTCGCAAGGCTGGTGGCTTCGATGACATCTTCCTTGGTACACCAAACGGTGATATGTACCGCTCTCATCCGGAGCGTAACCGTGCTGATTATGACCCTCGCACACGTCCTTGGTACAAGGATGCTGATGCCGCGGGTAAGCAAATCATCACAGCCGCATATCAAGACGCAATCACGAATGCACTACTTGTGACCATTGCTGAGCCAGTAATGAAAAATGGTCAGTTTGTTGGTGTTGTTGGTGCGGACGTACTGATCGATCAGCTTATCAGCGATGTGATTAACTTAGATGCAGGTGAAAACGCGCATGCGATGCTAATCGACATGAATGAAGGCACCTTCTTAGCGCATCCAGATAAAAGCTTGACGCTTAAGCCTATCACCAGTGTTCTAAAAGATTTTTCAGAAGAGGCAATTGAGCGCGCCGCCGATGAAGGTCGTATCGAAGATACGGTAATCAAAGGAAAAGAGAAGCTTTACTACTTCAATAAAGTTCCTGGTACGCATTGGATGTTTGCGATTGAAATGGATCGCGCAACAGAAGAAGCAGGTCATGCGGTATTGCTACGAGATCTATTGTTCACTGCTGTGGCGATCACGATTGTGGTTATTCTTGCAGTTTCTTGGCTAGTTGGTTTCTTGTTCCGTGACTTGAACCGCGTATCAAATGCACTGGAAGAAATTGCATCTGGCGAAGGTGACTTAACGCAACGCCTAGAACCACGCAGTGATGATGAAGTAGGTAAACTGGCGGAAAACTTCAACCGTTTTGTTGGCAACATGCACACAATGGTTACTAAGCTTAGCCACGTATCTTCTGCGCTTTCAGAGCAAGCACGCACGACAGCACAGCAAGCTGAGGAGCGTAGTCAGCGTATCTCTTACCAGCAAGATGAAATCAACATGGTGGCGACGGCTGTGAACGAAATGGCAGCAGCGACACAAGAAATTGCAGGTAATGCTGATAGTACGGCAAGTAACTCAGAAGAAGCGGTTCAAGCTTGTTCACACGGTTCAAGCCAAGTAACTCAAACGCAAGGCTCTATTCAGAACTTAGCGCAAGAAGTTCAAGTTGCTACTGATGTGATTCAAGAGCTAGAAGCACACGGAAATAGCATCAATACGATTCTATCAACGATTCAAGGCATTGCAGAGCAAACGAACCTACTTGCACTTAACGCGGCGATCGAAGCGGCACGTGCAGGTGAGCAAGGCCGTGGTTTTGCTGTGGTTGCAGATGAAGTCCGCGTATTGAGCCAACGTACTCATGCTTCAACGCAAGAGATTCAAGAAACTATCGAGATGCTACAAGGCACAACAGCCAAAGCGGTCGGTATTATGGGTGACAGTCGTCGTCTAGCTGATACCAGTGTTGATGATGCCAATGCGGCTGCAGCGAGCTTGACGCAAATCCACACTGCTGTTGAGCGTATCAGTGATATGGCAACGCAGATTGCTTCAGCAGCAGAAGAGCAAGCATCGGTAACCACTGAGATCACTCGTAACACTGAAGGTATTCGTGACGTGTCTAACGAGTTGTCAGTCGAAGCTCATCAAGCAGCAGAACAAGCTGCTCACCTGTCTGAGCTATCACACGAACTTGAACAAGAGATTCAACGCTTTAAGCTGTAATCTTGTCTCAAGCTAAGCAAAAAAAAGGAGCCATCTGGCTCCTTTTTTGATCGCTATTAAGCGTGAAGTATATTACAGCCAGAACTCACTGATGGGTTGCTCTTCACTGTAATGATGGGCGATTTGCGCTTGCAGTAGCTCTGCGGTAGCAATTGCATCGGTTAATGCATGGTGAGGCGTATAGTCTGGCAGCCCATAACGGCGTCGAGATTGCGCTAGCCGAACCGATTCTGGTTTTTTCCCTTTTAAACGCTCCCAGAGAGAGCCTGAACGTTTCTGTTGAATCGTTTCTTCAAGGTGCAGCGTATCTAAAACAGGAAACTCAATACCTTCCCCTAAACGGCTTTTGAGCGCTTTATCCAGAAACTCTCTCTCGATACGACGGTAATGAACAACAATGATTTTCCCGCTTAAGCATGGTAGCAGCTCGCTTAAGATATCGCCTAAGTCAGGTGCATCGATCAATTCGCTGTGAGTAATACCGTGTATAATGACTGAATCTTCATCGAGTGCACGCTGTGGACGTACCTTCCAATGACGCGAGTTACGTAGGAAAATTCGCTTCAGGTTAAACGGCACCAAACCAATAGTAATGATGTCATGTTTTTCAGGATTCAAACCCGTCGTTTCGAAATCTAACGCCACGAACTCCACCTCAGATAACGGTGTTTCTGGAGCAGGCGGCTTGTTGCTATAAAACGCAATTAAATTCTCATCCTTCGCCATCTCCAGCTTTTGTTCAAACTTCGTTGGCCACTGAATGGTTGGCTTCTGAAAGAGCTTTTTAATCATGCTAAACCTCACTTAAAGCTCTTGTTCGCTTGGTAGCGGAACTTAAGGAAATTTTGACCATTGCTTAGGATCTGGAATGCATCCTTTAGGTTGCGACGTTCAAACTCAGAGAGGTTTTCCGGTTCGATATTGTTATCAGGCTCAATGCCTAGTTCCACATCCGTCGCTTGGTGACGAATACGTACCATGGAAATAAATTCTAACGCGTCTTTTAAGTCTTGTGCTCGACCTTTTGGCAAAATGCCAGCATCAATAATGTCGTCAAGACGCTCAAACGAGTTCTGTGCACGTGAACCAACCGCCAGAGAGTGAACGCGAATTAAGTCGACCAGAGGAGCAGTACCGCGACGTTTGAGGTTGATGGAGTTGTTGTGTCTGCCATCTTTTTCCATCACGAAGTCTTTAAAGAAGCCTAGAGGTGGTGTTCTGTTTAGTGCGTTACGAGCCAAACACGCTAAGAAGCGGTTGTTCTTTCGAGCGCGACGAACAATAAAGCTAGTTAACTGTTCTGCCCATTTTAAGCGGCCATAGACGCCATCTAAGTCGAAAAAGATAGAGGCGTTGAGTAGTGCTTTCGGGTTCGGGTTATCAATCCAGTCAGCAAAACATTCTTCCCACTCTGAACGAGTCATGCGCCATAGTGGGTTGGTTGCCATAATATCGCCTGTGCAATATTTGTAGCCACAGGCATCTAACCCATCGCTGACGTATTTTGCTAGGGCTTCGAAGTATTTACCATGTTTCTCTTCTTGATAGGTCTCATCTAGAATGATGGCGTTATCTTGGTCAGTCACCAACAGTTGCTCATCTCGCCCCATTGAGCCAAGTGCAAGGAAACAATAAGGAATTGGCGGTGGGCCAAGCTCTTCTTCTGCCATTTCTAGCAGACGTTGTTTGAAGCTTCGGCCAATGACCGACATCGCGCTACCCACCATGTGAGAGTTGGCATCTTCATTGACCAGACGCACGAAGCTGCTTTTCACTTCTTCGGCAACAACGGCTAAATCTTCGATAGTCTGTTGTTGGAAAATACTACTCACCAACAACAACGAATTCTGAGATTCATAACGAACAATGTCGGTAGTTTCGATAATACCGATTGGTAATTGGTTTTTTACCACTGGTAGGTGATGTACGTTGTAACGCAGCATCGTTAACATTGCTTCATAGATGTAAGCGTTGTGGTCAAGAGACATGACCTCCGTGGTCATCACACTAGACACATCGTCCTGTGGGGACAAACCTTCAGCTAACACACGGGTACACAAGTCACGGTCAGTAATGATACCAAGTACTGGGGACTGTGGATCGTCTTCGTCACGAAGGAAATCTGGGTCGACGATAAGTAAAGCCGATACGTTGTCATTCGCCATTTGCTGCGCGGCTTGCTGGATTGTCTGACCACGATCAATCGTATGAGCATCGCCAGTTAGCAAGGTTTTCACTTTCGACGTCGTCAGGTCATTGGCGTCTTTGTTTTCTGAAATGGCTTGGCGTAAACGAGCGCTATTTTCAACTTCAACAAAATCCGCAAAGGAATCAAAGTTATCGTAAATTTCTTGGAAAATGTCACCAGGAATACAGTAGAGCAGGGTATCCTCAATGGCTTTTACCGGAAAGCGGACTTTGTTATTGGTGAGCATGCCCATCTGGCCAAATAGGTCACCTTCGTCAAGGCGGTTATACAGCTCACCTTTGCGTCGATAAACTTCAACAACACCGCTTCGCACCACGTATAAATCTTGGATATAGTCTCCAAAATGGATGATGGGGGTATCTTCTCGGTAGTACGAGATTTCGACACTCTCTGTCACCTTGTTTAGTGTTTCTTCAGGGAGTTCATTGAACGGGGGATACTTGGCGAGAAAGTTGTAAATCTCGAGAAGTTCTGCATCCATCGAAGGCGCCTTTTAGTTCGCAAATAATAAAGTAATCTTAACTTAGTTTTAAAACAGAGTCTTATCTGAACCGCGATTTTCGTGCTCAGTCATAAGATTCTGACATATCGCACGATAAGGGAGCTTCATTTTTACTACTATATGGTCACCTCAATTGAAAAAGACGTCGTCGATATGTTTTCTTCGTGATGACTGATTAGCTCTTTGGCTGTTTCAGATCGTTATCACGTCTTTAGATTAAGCTATTCTTCTTGAGCCAAGTAGCTCAGGCGATGGAATACAGTGTTTAGATAATTCTCATGAAAGGAAGTCGAATGGTGAGAAATTTATTGCTTGTTTCTTTAGCTGCTTTGCCGGCGATATCAAGCGCAGCGGTCATGCACCAAGCAGAAAAATTTGGGTACGAACACATTCATTTGGATGTTGGTGCCGGAACGACAAACGAAGAATGGTTAGATAACTCTAATGCGACCACAGTTGGACTCGGTGGTAACTATTTGTTTACTGAGAACTGGTTGTTTAATGCTGATTACTCAGCGCAGTTTTTCCATCCGGATGATTTTACTCTTCGCATTGACCGCCTTTTGTTTGGTGGTGGTTACCGTTATGGAGTTACAGAGCAATTCGATATCTACGGGCTATATGGAATAGGCGCAATCAAAGCGAAAGCGACGGACGACAAAACGGATAATACGTTGTCTTCCGATAGCGAATTGATTCAAGCTGTAACTGTTGGGGTGAATTACTTGCTCAGTGAAAAGCTTATTGCGACAGCTGAAGTGGAGTTGAACCGTAGTGATATCGTTGATGAGAACAATTTTAAGATCGGTCTTAACTACCAATGGCATAAAGTCATCGGCACTGGTCTTTTTTATCAGTTTAGAGATACTGATTACAGCGGTGAAAGCTCAGATTACGTCAATGAAGTAGGGCTGAGTTTGAAGTTTGTCTACTAGATCGGACGGGTTCGTTTTTGGCGTTAAGTTAAAACAAAAAAGTCAGCTTATGCTGACCTTTCCTTTTAATAAAGTATGCGACAGTCGATTATAAAACCGCTGCAATGCCTTTACACAGAGGGCCCATATTTGACTTCGTCATACCAGCAACACTGATTCGGCCAGAACCGACAATGTAAATACCGAACTCTTCTTTAAGGCGGTTAACTTGCTCTTTAGAAAGACCAGAGAAAGAGAACATACCATTTTGACGTTCGATGAAACTAAAGTCTGCGTCCACACCTTCTGCTTTTAGTGTCGCTACAAATAGTTCACGCATTTCTTGAATACGGTCACGCATTTCTGCTACTTCAGCTTCCCATTCCGCACGCATTTCGGCGTTGCCAAGAATGTGAGTCACGACAGCGCTGCCGTGTGCAGGTGGGTTAGAGTAGATAGAGCGAATAATGGCTTTAACTTGAGAAAATGCGGTTGTTGCGACTTCTTCTGACTCAGCTACTAACGTGAAGGCACCTACGCGTTCATTGTATAGGCCAAAGTTTTTCGAGAAAGAGCTCGCGACTAGGATTTCTTTGTTGTACTTAGCAAAAGTACGAAGACCTGCAGCATCTTCTTCCACACCTTTAGCAAAGCCTTGGTAGGCGAAGTCGAACAGAGGAAGCAATTTCTTCTCTGCGATAAGTTTCGCCAATGTTTCCCACTCTTCAGCCGTAGGATCGATCCCTGTAGGGTTGTGACAGCAGCCGTGTAGAAGCACGATGTCGCCTTCAGATGCAGATTGCAGATCATTTAGCATCGCATCGAAGTCTTTGTCTTTTGTTTCAGCATTGTAGTAGCTGTATTGTGCCGTTTCGATACCAGCAGCAGTAAATACGCCGTTGTGGTTTGCCCATGTAGGGTTGCTGATCCAGATCTTTACATCGCCTAGTTGACGTTTAATGAACTCGCCGGCAACACGTAGTGCACCAGTACCACCCGGAGCTTGAGCTGTTTTAGCGCGTTTTTCGTTTACAATTTCTGCATCAGAGCCGAAAAGCAGTTTTTGCACTGCAATACCGTACTCTGCTGTGCCTTCGATGGTTAGGTAAGATTTGGTTTTTTCAGTTTCAACAAGTGCTGCTTCAGCTTTCTTTACTGTCGCAAGAACGGGAGTTTCGCCTTGCTCGTTTTTGTAAATACCTACGCCAAGGTTAATTTTGTCTGCGCGAGCATCTTTTTTAAACTCTTCAGTAAGGCCAAGAATAGGGTCAGCCGGAGCGGCAACTACTTTTTCAAACATAATCTTCATCCATGTTAATCGAAGGGGTGTGCTAACATTTATACCTTTCAGCAATATTGGTTACAACCGTTACTGAAAAGAAAACCTAAAAAAGTTGCGATTTGAAACAGAATTCTAACATAACTAAAGTTTTTGCCATGAAAACGTTTGGTAGACACAGAGTTTGAAGGGCATTTATGCCATGGTTGGAGAAGTTTTGCACACATCCCAATCGTTTCAATTCAGTGCTTTGCGTTAACGCGTTTATAATTGTCTAGTGAGGATTTGTTGAGACAAAAACGCCCCACCAAAGGTGGAGCGTTTACTGTTAGAAGTATGGATATCGGTTGGGGTTATTTCTTCAGATTGATTTCCGACTCAACCGCATTGGTTTCGATGTCAGGGTTAGAAGAAAGTTTTTCAGTCGCCCAGTCGTTCATATGCTTTAAGATCGCTTTTAATGCGTGCTTTTCGGTTGGTACTTCTGTCTTTTCAACTTCAAGTTTTTGCTTCGGATGCGTACCCGTCGCATCTTCCGCAACGTGTAGCCAATCTGGGTGCCAGTAATAAGGTTGGCCGGAAGGAGAGCTCCAAGAATGTACGCCGTTGGATTCACCTTTGTATTTAATATCTTCTTCGTTGTATTTCGCCATTATTGTTTTCTCTCATAATCCATGAGTTGAGGTGTGCATCACCATTACTATTTAAATGTAACAGATGTAATGAAAATTAATGTGATAACAATCGACTTATTTTGCCCTTTGAACGCTATAGAAGATGCGTACTTCTCATTCAGAAGAATTTACTATTTGGCAGGTTTTAGCTTTATTTGTGTTTAAAGCATACAACGATGGATTCGCCTACCTAATGCTATTCTTGAACGGTGATAGAGCCTAAACTACTCGTCATTCAAGTGTTTGAGAATCGCCGCTTTTGCATGCTCTTCTGTCGCTGTTTCTCCATCAGGGACTTCAAGGTCAGCCTTTTTGTGTTCACCCAAAGCATCTTCAGCGATATGCAGCCAATCAGGATGCCAATAATAAGGGGTGGTACTGCCAGGATGGTCCCAACTATGTACACCTTTATGTTTTCCGCGATACGAGAGATCGTCCATTGTAAAAACTTTCATCGCTTCCTCCTGATTTAAAGACAGTAGTTCGAAGTGAGTTTAACGCACTCAGTCCAACGTAAAACCTTGGCTTTTAGGTATTGCAAAGATGTAAGGCAATATGTGTGTAACAGTCAAAGTATGGGATATAAACGCTCACTTCGTGGCTGAAATATCTATTATAAGCTTGATAAATTACGTTGCTAAATTGAATACTCCCATATCAGAATGCTGGCGCGAAGTATGCTATGGTGCGGCTGTAAGTGAAATGAGGGAAACATGAACCGATACCGTCAACTGGCTGAGCTGTTCAAAACGCAGATTCAGCAAAATACATGGAGAGCAGGGGAAAAGCTGCCATCAGTGCGTGTAACAAGCCGAAACCATTCTGTCAGCGCAGGTACGGTATTACAAGCTTATCAGCTGCTCGAAGCACAAGGTTGGGTCGCAGCGAAACCTCAGTCTGGATACTTTGTGACTGCGGAGTTGGACCGCTTCGAACCGAGTTCTCCAGCCACTTCCGTTTATCGCTCCAGCATCAACGATGAACTTTACGACTACCTCAAAAATCAGGCCTCACCGAATGCGGTGAAGTTTGGCTCCGCGTTTCCAGACCCTGCATTGTTCCCATTAGAAGCGCTAAACCGCAACCTAGCCAGCTCAGGCAGGAAGATGGGGGCAGAGACGTTATTGGATAACTTGCCGCCGGGCTGTGAGTCTCTACGCCGTTTGATTGCTCAACGGTACATCCAACAAGGTATGGTGTTTACCCATGATGATATTGTCGTTACTTCTGGCGCATTAGAAGCATTGAATTTGAGCCTTCAGGCCGTGACCCAGCCTGGAGATACTGTTGTAGTTGAATCACCGACGTTTTATGGCGCACTTCAAGCGATTGAACGTTTAGGTCTAAAGGCGATAGAAATAACGGTGGATCCGTTAACTGGACATTCAGTGGATCAAATTGAAGCGACTTTTGCCGGCAATGATGTTCGCGCATGTTGGTTAATGACTAACTTTCACAATCCAACAGGAACCTTATTAAGTGACGGGCAGAAGCAACGTATCGTCGAACTGGCTGACAAATACGATGTGTACTTGATCGAAGATGATGTGTATTCAGAGCTTTATTTTTCTGAAAAAAAGCCAAGCTCACTTAAAGCTTTTGATACACAAGAGCGCGTGTTGCATTGTGGATCATTTTCAAAAAGCCTTTGCCCTGGCTATAGGCTGGGCTGGGTGGTAAACAAACGCTTCAATGAGCAACTTCAAAAGCTGCAACTTATCTCGACGTTGTCAGGCAGTGCACCAATCCAGCAGGGTATCGCGCATTACTTGCAAAACGATAGTTATGATAGCCATCTTAGAAAACTGCGAAAGAATCTTGAGCAGCGGCAATTGGCGTTTATTGAACTGGTTGATAAGTACTTTCCCCAATCGATTCGTTACACGCAACCGGAAGGCGGCTATTTTCTTTGGATAGAACTGCCGAAAACAAAGTGCGGAAAAGCGATTTATCAAAAGTTATTGGAAGCGAACATCACTGTAGCATTTGGTCAGTTGTTTTCTGTCGCTCCAAATTATGAGAACTACCTGAGGCTTAATACATCGTTACCTGTAAATGATGAATTAGAACAAGCCGTGAAGACAGTCGGAGAATTACTTCATTAGCCAACTGTTTACCTGTTTTTTGCTCAAACTGTATCAGTGGACGATACCGAAGCTGTGTTTCAATCATGGGCAGACAACCATTTAGGTTAGGAGCCGTAATGAAAAAGCAGTTGGTAAAGCATGAACTTAGGTTGATGGGTGTTGCTATTTTTAGCGCATTTTTGTTGGTGTTTGCACACTTGATATTGGCGAAATCTTTTTCTCATATGGTTTGGACGGAATACACTGCTGCCGTTATCCCATTTGTGATGTTTGGCTTGTGTGTGGTTGGAGTAAAATACGCAGCGCGAGCAGATGAGGATGACGACGAAAATAACAACTAGAGTGTATACACCGGTTGCTAGAAAATCATTCGTACAAAATAAAAGACCTCCACATGGGAGGTCTTTTTAATTCGATATCACTAAAAAGTGATTAGAAGTTCGCAGAGCGAGGAGTACGTGGGAATGGGATCACGTCACGAACGTTGCCCATACCAGTTACGTAAGATACTAGGCGCTCGAAGCCTAGTCCAAAGCCTGCGTGTGGCACTGTACCGTATTTACGTAGGTCGCGATACCAGCTCATATGTTCAGGATCGATACCCACTTCACGCATACGTGCATCTAGAATGTCTAGGCGCTCTTCACGCTGAGAACCACCGATGATTTCGCCGATGCCCGGTGCTAGAACGTCCATCGCTGCAACTGTTTTACCGTCATCGTTAGCACGCATGTAGAATGCTTTAATGTCTTTCGGGTAGTTCTTAACGATTACAGGTGCTTTGAAGTGTTCTTCAGCAAGGAAACGCTCGTGCTCAGAAGACATATCGATACCCCATTCAACTGGGAATTCGAACTCACGGCCTGAATCAAGAAGAATCTGGATTGCGTCAGTGTAGTCAACCTGTGCGAAGTCAGAAGAAACGAACTGCTCTAGACGAGTGATTGCTTCTTTATCGATGCGTTGAGCGAAGAACTCAAGGTCATCACGACACTCTGCAAGCACCGCTTTAAACACGTACTTGAGCATGTCTTCAGCCAGTTTCGCTACATCATCCAGTTCTGCGAACGCAACTTCAGGCTCAACCATCCAGAACTCTGCTAGGTGGCGGCTTGTATTTGAGTTTTCAGCACGGAAAGTAGGGCCGAAAGTGTAAACTTTGCTTAGCGCACAAGCGTAAGCTTCTGCGTTTAGCTGACCAGATACGGTTAGGAACGTCTCTTTACCGAAGAAGTCTTCGTTGTAGTCCACTTTACCAGCATCAGTGCGAGGAAGGTTTTCCATGTCTAGCGTAGATACGCGGAACATTTCACCAGCGCCTTCAGCATCTGAAGCCGTGATCAACGGCGCAGATACCCAGAAGTAACCTTGCTCGTGGTAGAAGCGGTGGATTGCTTGAGATAGGCAGTTACGTACACGTGCTACTGCACCGATTACGTTTGTGCGCGGACGTAGGTGCGCAACTTCACGTAGGTACTCGATTGAGTGACGAGTTTTTGCCATTGGGTAAGTTTCAGCATCTTCAACCCAACCAACCACTTTAACGTCAGTGGCAGCAAGTTCGAAGTCTTGACCCTTTGCAGGAGATTCAACAATCTTACCAGTTACTTCAACAGAGCAGCCAGTCGTTAGCTTTAATACTTCGTCTTCGTAATTATTAAGATTATTTGGGACCACGGCCTGAATCGGGTCGAAACAAGAGCCGTCATATATGGCAAGGAAAGAGATTCCAGCTTTGGAATCACGACGTGAACGGATCCAGCCACGAACAGTCACTTCGCTGTCTACTGCTAGCTGACCTTTCAATACGTCTGATACAGGCGCGTAAGTCATGTTTTCAATATTCTCCATTGAGGTAAAAATTCAACTCAACGCTTACTTAAAGTACTTGTCTAATAACATTTTTGTTCAAAAAACAAGCTAAGCGCTGAGTTGGGTAACATTTTACAGATTCAACGAGACATATTACCTGTCAATTCGCTCGCATCAACCTTTATATTCGTTTTGATGGGGAGAATCTCTCTATTTATTCACTCTTTTGTGCTCTGAAAGTGTGAATTGGTTTAGTAATTGCTCTAAACGTTCGGATAGATGCTCTAAATCAACACTAATATCACGCGTGTGCGATGCTGATTGCGATGTGTCGTTAGCATGCAGTGTGATCACATCTATTTTAGATTGAATATGCTGACTTACATCAGATGTGGTTTGCGTCTGGTTTTGGATATCTTCTGCATGTCTGAGCACTTGGCGCATTTCGTCAACAACGTTATGCATTGTGGCTGATAGTGCCTCGACATCGACAGAGCGTTGATGAGCAAACTGGCAGACGGTATCAACAGAAGTTAATGACTCTTCACTTCCTTGCTGGAATTGAGAAATGATATGTTCAATATTACCAGTGGCCTCAGCCGTCCTAGAAGCCAGGTTACGCACTTCTTCCGCGACGACCGCAAAACCGCGCCCTTGCTCTCCGGCTCGGGCGGCTTCAATAGCAGCATTCAACGCGAGCAGATTGGTTTGTTCTGCAATACCCTTAATAACCACAAGAATGGACGACACTTCTTCGGTTCTTTGATTTAGAGAGCTGATTTTTTCCCGTACGGTATCAATGTTACTTACTAGTTGTTTGATATCTTCACTGACGTTGTGTGCTTGGCTTGCACTATGAGTGGCGACATCAACGGTGTGATTGACCAAAACAGTAGCGTTGTTAGTCGAGTCCTCAACAGCAGTTTGTTGCTGCAACATATCGGTGATATTACTTTGTACTTCGTTGGTCTCTAGCTGTTGGTTATTGGCCGCTTTATCTGTGGACTGCGCGACAGCAGTTAGTTTACTCGCGGAGTCGGCAAGTGAGTGAGAGGTGTCTTGCACACGTTCTAAGCTTTCGGAGACCGTATCCATGAATGAACTGATGGCTGTAGAAAGTTGGCCCACTTCATCCTGTTGGTGATGCATAAGTCGTTGAGATAGATCTTTGCTATGGCTCACATTCGACATGAATTTCGACGTTCTTTGAATTGGTCGTACAATGATTTTCTGAATCAAACTCATCGTTATGATGAAGCCCACAAATGCGATTACGGCCATTATTCCCATCGCAAACATTGCCTGTTTACTGATCATTGAATTGACATGATTCATGTTGTATTCCAAGCGAATCGCGCCCAACACTTCTCCTGCTGGTGCAACGTGGCAAGAAACGCAGTTGGTGCCACGGTAATTTTCGCTCGATTTCATTGGTAGCGCGACTACTAACCCTTTGCCCCAATCGGCTGAGATTGGTTCAATCACCAGTTCACCATTCAACGCTCGTTGATCAATATCATCGACAGGCTGCTGGTTTTGTTGCCCAGGTCCGTAAAGTTTGGTCACAGTATCAGCTCGCAACACGCGAACTGCTTCAATGCCTTCTTGGGCCAGGGCTTTTTGACGTAAGGTCTCTTTTTGCGACATGGTGCCCGTAAGCATCATCATATTTAGGCTATCGAAATAATTACTAGCCTTATCATGGAGTTGTTCACTAAGAACATCATTGATTAAGGTTTTTTGTTGATGGTATTGGTAAGCCGTAGAGGCAGCTAGAACGCAGCTGAAGACAGCAATTAACGCCAGTAAGAGCTTAAAAGTGATAGTTGAGCGCATAAATTTATAAGTGTAATTGGAACGAACTGCACAATATTAATGTGCACAAATGCGCACTGCGAACAACGAAATGAATGATTGTGACCCCACACATGTTGGGGATATGTAATTGTGATGTGAGTGCTGTGTAATCAAATGTTTGGCGCGTGACAGAAATACGGCGCTTTGGTGTGAGTGATAGCAAAGAGGCCAGGAACCAGCGGAAGTTTTTGCTACGCTTGTATGGGGTAACGCTTGTCTCTTGGCAGCGAATTCCTTAGTATTGCCTGTCTTTTTAAAGCCTGAGAATCAAGATGAAAACAGAATTATACAAAGAGTTTATGTTCGAAGCAGCACACCATTTGCCACACGTACCAGAAGGTCACAAGTGTGGTCGTTTGCACGGACACTCTTTCCTTGTTCGTCTTTATGTAGAAGGTGAAGTTGATCCACATACAGGTTGGGTAGTGGATTTTGCAGAGATCAAAGCTGCATTTAAACCAATTTACAATCGCTTAGACCATTACTACCTAAACGACATTGAAGGGTTAGAGAACCCGACTAGCGAAGTGTTAGCAAAATGGATTTGGCAGCAGCTTAAGCCAAGCTTACCACTGCTAAGTAAAGTCGAAATCAAAGAAACGTGCACAGCGGGTTGTATTTACAAAGGCGAATAAGTCACTTTCTATTGAGCATTAAACAAAGGCAAGCGAGAAGCTTGCCTTTGTTGTGTCTGAATGGCCCAATTTTGATTATGCTTCACCAGCTAGCTTAATGGGTGTCGTAGAATCCATTCTTTTTCATTATCACCCAATGTTGTTTCCTCTGTATTAATGAATCCGCACGCATCAAGAAAACTGATAGCGTATTGCTGACTTTGTGGGACAGTGGCGCAAAGAGAGGTGCTTTTAGGGTTAATGGTATACGCATAAAGGAACAGTTTACGCAATGCCTCACTCCCAACCCTTTGACGTTGAAAACGTTGATCAATCATCAAGTATTTAAGCTCCAGTTCGTATCGTTTAGCAAACGGCGCATGTTGGGAGAAACCTTTATCGATAACAAGATAGCCTACTAATAGGTCATCAGAATAAATCGTAAAGAACGCCTCTGACTTACTACGTTTTTGATAAGCCATTTCAAACGGCGTAAAAAATCCTTTTTGCTCTTCTTGCACATCCAATTGCATCAAACTTGAAAAATCTTTCAGTTTGGTGGGTTTAATCGCAATCATCGCTCAATCACAAATTGGCGGCATACCTTTATGCCACCACGAGTTTTTATAGAGTATTAAACCTATTTTAAGTAACTAACCGAGTGAAGAAAAGCTAGCAATGAAGAGGGTAATAATAACCTTGGTGAATATAGGCGCCCAATGTTGTGAGTAAGTGAGCACTGTCTGCCGTTTCTACGCCTTCAACAATGACCGTGCAGCGATACGTATTGCCCATAGCAATTAACTGACGCAAGGTTTCTATCTTTTTATCATCAGATTTTAGGCCAATAACAAATTCTCGATCGATTTTGAGGTAGTCCGGATTCAGCTTGCTGATAAGCGCCACATTATTATTGCCGGTGCCAAAGTCATCAATACTGATTTTACAATCCAGAGCTTTTAGTTTCGCGACATTGCCATAAATCTCAGAGGTATAGTACATCGATGCATTTTCTGTGATTTCGATTGTCAGCAAACGGCAATCCCGATTAGATAGCTCTCTATATAGGATTGAAAAGTTACGCCCTCGCAGCAAAGAAGGACAAACGTTAATGCTGATAGGGATGGGCAACGCTTTTTGTTTGGTGTAGATGGAATCAATCACCAGTAAGGTATGAGTTAGCAGCAATCCATTGCGGATCAGTGTTTCAATAAACCGTTGCGTATTTTTTACCTTAAACCGGGAGAGGGCTTCGTAGTGCACAATCTTTTGTGCCGAAGTGTTATAAATCGGCTCCAGTTTTATTTTGAATTGTCGAATTGCGCACAAGTAAGCCATAAAGGCTTGTAGGGAGCGGTGACGCAGTATAATGAGAAAAAGTAAGCTCAGTAGAATGATACTTTGAAACGGTCCAGAGATGTAATACACCTCTTTATAGCCACTATTCTTTACGTGATAATTGAAAAAGCGTTCATTGGTGTTACCAATCTCTAACGACGTTCCGGTATTCGTTGATAGCTTCATACCGGAAAGAAAAAAACGTGAAATATGATTTTCAACATTGTCGGATAAGTTAATGTTTTTAACACGAACCAAAACAGTTGCGTTATTTAAGTCAAATGATTGGGTCGTGTAATTGTTATTGTTACTCCACTCTTCAAAGGCTTTTTTGCTGACAGGGACAACGGTTTCTGGAGTGACTAAGCATCGAATATTGAAACGATCTAGCATCATGCTCGATTCCACCAACTTCACATTATCAAATAGCGACTTCAGTTCGCTTTCATTAGCAAAGCAACTCCTGCGGGAAAGGCTCTCTGCAATTTCGAAGGCGTTATCCAGATAATTATGTTTAACGATGCTGTTTATCGCGTAGTAACAGATAGCAAAGAAAATGATCGCAGTGATCAACACAACCCACATCGCTTCTGAATAGATCTTTTTATTACGCAGGCAAATACGAAGTGCTTTTCGAAGACTATTGGTTGTGTATTGATTGATCTTCTGTTGATGTTCGATGCCATTCTGATGGTTGTTTTGCATAGTAAAAGGGATGAAGTATCCGGTCCGGTGAATGTTTTCGATAATGTTTTTGTTAGTGGTTAAGTGTTCTTCCGTGAGCTTGCGAAATTTCTTTCTTAGAGCGGCCACCGCGTTTTTAAAGCCATTTTCAGGCAGTGTCATTTTGTATTGTTGAGTGATTTTGCTTTCTATTAACCGCTGACTAATCGGCGTATTTAAACTGCCGTATGTGGCGATAGTTGACAGAATGGCGTACTCATTTGGGTTGACAGGAATGGAGTGGTGGAGTGACTGATTGAGCTCTAGAGATATTTCGTTTTCGGACAAGCAAACGCAGATTTGGTTTCCAATTTCAAACCTAATCATGTGTTGATGTGCTCCAAGTTTAATTTTTGGCTACGTTATCAATAAAGCTAGGGAAGAGATGTGATTTTTTACTGAGATATCCATAATATTTGGATATATTCAACGTTTTAGGTTTTTTTTACTTGTCCTGATAACGCATTTTCCTGGGTTTTTTAGGTATAAAAAAACCCGAGCACAGACTCGGGTTTTGATTGGTATTCAGAAAGGCGTGTTAGCAAATCACTTTGATTGCTAGACCACCTTGAGATGTTTCGCGGTATTTCGCGTTCATGTCTTTACCTGTTTCTAGCATGGTTTCGATAACCTTATCTAGAGAAACAGTTGGAGCTGAAGAGCGACGTAGTGCCATGCGAGTAGAGTTGATTGCTTTTACTGCCGCAATACCGTTACGCTCAATACATGGAACCTGAACCTGACCTGCAACTGGGTCACACGTTAGACCTAAGTTGTGCTCCATCGCGATTTCTGCTGCCATACATACTTGCTCTGGGCTACCACCCATAAGCTCAGCAAGGCCTGCTGCTGCCATAGAACATGCCACGCCAACTTCACCCTGACAACCAACCTCTGCACCAGAGATAGACGCGTTACGCTTGTAAAGACCTCCGATTGCGCCAGAAGCTGCAAAGTAACGGATGTAATCTTTTTCAGTCACAGTTTGGATGAACTTATCGTAGTAAGCCAGTACCGCAGGGATGATGCCACACGCACCGTTAGTTGGTGCCGTTACTACGCGGCCACCAGCTGCGTTCTCTTCGTTTACTGCGAAAGCAAACATGTTTACCCAATCAACAACAGACATTGGGTCGTTTGTCGTCTTTTCTGAAGTAAGTAGCTGCTGGCGAAGTGCTGCTGCACGACGAGGCACACGCAGTGGACCAGGCAAAATACCTTCTTCATTCATACCGCGATCCATACACTCGCGCATTGTGCGCCAGATGTTCGCGAAATAAGTACGAGTTTCTTCATCTGAATGAAGCGCATGCTCATTCTTCATGGTTAGTGCGCTGATGGACAATCCACTTTCGTGGCATTGGTTAACCAGTTCCTCTGCCGTTGTAAACGGGTAAGGTACTTTTACTGGATTCTCAGCTTCTTTACCGAAATTTTCTTCATCAACGATGAAACCACCGCCGATAGAGTAGTAAGTCTTTGAGTACACTTTTTCGTCTTCGATCCACGCGTGGATCTGCATGCCGTTTTCGTGTAGCTCTAGGTTTGTTTTGTGGAAGTTCATTCCACCTTCACGTGGGAACGATACTGTGTGACAGTGCATGCCAACAGGAAGGCGTTCAGTTTCTTCTACACGAGCGATAAAGCCCGGGATAGAATCGATATCAACTTTCTCAGGAGTGTTGCCTGCAAGACCCATGATGATAGCAATATCTGTGTGGTGACCTTTCCCTGTCAGTGATAGTGATCCATAAACGTCAACGGTGATTTTAGTGATGTCGCGCAGTTTTCCCATTGCACGAAGATCATCAATAAACTCTTTACCCGCTTTCATTGGGCCTACAGTGTGTGAGCTTGAAGGTCCAACACCGATTTTATAGATATCAAAAACACTAATCATATCGATTACCTCAGAAGAAAGCCTCCCAAGGGGAGTTGGGAGGCTTAATTTTATCGTTATATTTTTGGATTAATCATACTGCACTGGGCAGAGATGATTAAAGAGCGCCGTAGATTACAGAACTAATTGCAGCAAGACCACAGATTGCTGTGAAAATTTGCACAGGTGCTGAAGTTTTGTACTTAGCCATCGCAGGAACTTTTTGCATTGCGAAGATTGGCATCAAGAATAGGATTGCCGCAATCATCGGTGCACCCATTGTTTCAATCATACCTAGGATGCTTGGGTTAACGATAGCAACGATCCAAGTTGTGATTACAATGAAGATTAGAGACATCTTCTCGATCTTGCTTACTGGTGATTTTGAACGAGATTTCACTAGACCAACTAGACCTTCGTGCGCACCTAAGAAGTGGCCAAAGTAGCTAGAGGTGATCGCTGCGAAAGCAACCAATGGACCCATGTAAGAGATCAGTGGAGATTCATGCACGTTTGCTAGGTAAGAAAGAACAGAGATGTTTTGCTCTTGCGCTGTTGCTAGTTGCTCTGGAGACAGAGAAAGTACAACAGAGAAAACGAAGAACATAACAAAGCCCATCAGCATCATTGCTGCGCCACCAGTGATAGCGTCAGTTTTCTTAACTGCGTCATCACCGTATACACGACGTTGCTCTTTAGAGAACTGAGAAATGATTGGGCTGTGGTTGAAAGAGAACACAATAACAGGGATTGCTAGCCATACGATAGCTGGCATTGCACCCCAGTCAGGCGACACTTCCATCATTGAAGTGTTCCAACCAGGAATTAGGTATACAGACAATGCTAGTAGGATGAACACGAGAGGGTAAACCATTGCTGAAGTTGCTTTCAGCATAAGCTCTTTACCGAATACTACACCTGCTGTCATTGCAGCAATAAGCGCACCAGAAAGTAGCCAGCGAGGAATAGATTCCATGCCCATTTGGTTAACTAGGAAAGAGTCAACTGTGTTTGTGATACCAACACCGTAGATAAGTACGATTGGGTAGATAGCGAAGAAGTAAGCGAACGTAATAAGGTTTGCGCCAGTCTTACCAAAGTGCTCTTCTACTGTGTCGGTGATGTCCGCTTCAGGGTTTTTCGCAGAAAGAACGAAACGAGCTAAAGATTTGTGTGCGAACCAAGTCATTGGTGCTGCGATTAGGGCTAGGATTACTAATGGCCAGAAGCCACCTGCACCTGCTTTAATAGGAAGGAACAGTACACCTGCACCTACTGCCGTACCAAAAAGGGACAGACACCAGGTAAAGTCTTTGTAAGAAAACTTACTAGACGATTGTGCGGTAGAAACCGCAGAAGTAGTTGTATTCATTTTTTAGTTACTCATTTTGGGAACAGGAAATAAGTCGGGAGTAATTTTGCAAGATTTTACACTAGGAAAATTAGATCTAAATCATTTATTGCTTACGCTTATTGAATGATATGTCAAAAACCTGCTTTTTATCACGAAAATGATGTGCTACTCGTGATTTCTGCTAATGAGTAAAATTAGAAAAACTTATCAATAGGGCTGTTTGTATAAATTTATTTCACCGCAAGCGTTTGCGGTGAAAATGGAAAATTAATCTAATGTGAATGAATGTTTATGAAGCAACGTTTTATTAATATTGATGCGCATAATGATCGCGCCTATAAAAGCACCGATATCAACAACTGTTTAATGTGAAATAATATGTTTTTGCATTGATTCGATAATTTGTGCCGTCATGCCCCAGATGAAATGCTGTCTATATGGGATAGCAAATACACGATGACTGCTTCTTTTTAGGTCAAATTTGGTGCTATACAATTTTTTGGGGTTCAGAATATGGTTGGCAGGAACCTCAAAAACTGACTCTACTTCATTTGGGTCAATATGCGTTTTATATTCCGGAGAAACAAAAGCCAAAAAAGGTGTCACATTAAATTGACTAATCGTTGGTAGTGTAGGCAGTTGACCAAACACATGAATATGCTCATCTTCTATCCCAACTTCTTCTTTGGTTTCCCTTAAAGCGGTATTCACGAGCTGAATATCTTCCTGCTCATATTTGCCACCGGGAAAGCTGATTTGTCCCGGATGATGGCGTAAGTGGGCTGCACGCTTAGTCAGAATGACTTGTAACCCGTCATCGCGTTCCACAAAACCGATTAAGACTGCCGCATCTCTCAGGGACTTTTCTTTCATCCATTTCAGTCGTGCAAGGGACTCTTTGTGGTAGCCCGTTGGAAGCCGAAATTGAAAGTTCTGTAGTAAATGAGTTTTGTCGATAACCAAACTGAGTCCTTATTTATCGTGCCTAACCATTATTTATTATACTCAAAGACGGCAAAGCGTATGGCGTTATCGTTACTGGTTACCAAATAAAACATTCGCATTAAAGCACTCGCCAGCACTTTCCCTCTTTGTGTTGTGTGTCTCACTCTGCTTGAACATATTAATTTGAAACTTATAAGGTTATACACCATTCTTTATTTTAGAACGTCACTATAGGACAAGTATTGGCCAATGAAAGGGATTATTTTCACCGAGTTCATGGAGTTAGTAGAAGAGAAATTCGGTCTTGATGTGTTAGACCAAGTTCTCGATCTTTCTAACGATGAAGGTGTTTACACCGCTGTTGGTAGTTACGATCACAAAGACTTGGTTAAGTTGATCGTGAATCTCAGTAAAGTATCTGGTGTTCCCCCCGAGCAACTGCAAGAAGTGTTTGGAGAGTGCGTCTTTTTGAATTTACTTCGCTCCATTCCTAGTCACGCCAGTTTGCAACAGTGTGAAACGACGTTTCAATTTGTTCGCCATGTTGAAGACTTTATTCATGTCGAAGTTAAGAAGCTCTATCCTGATGCTAACCCTCCGCAATTTGATTTCATTAGTGAAAATCAATCCCAATTGGTATTTGACTACCACAGCGCAAGATGTATGTCTCACGTATGCTTAGGATTGATAAAAGGCTGTGCTGCACATTTTGGTGAGGTAGTTCATATCAAACATCAAAACCAGTCAGAAGATGGCAGCAAAGTACGTTTTTGGTTAGAGGCTCAATAAGAACGATATGACGGGAAGTTCCTCATTAGAAAGGAAACTCAAACGAGAAGTTGCATCAAGAAAAGCAGCTGAGCAGCTGTTGGAACAGAAAAGCTTAGAGTTATATGAATCCAACCAGCAACTCAGTGTTGCATTGAAAAAGCTAGAGCTGAAATCTAAAAAGGATCTTCGTAAGTTTGAGTTTGAAGAGCAAATTGATGCGACGTTGATTAAGTTCGGTCGTACTTTTTTATCGAGCACGTTCGATGAAGCAATGATAGCGAGCTTTATTGAGCAGCTCACTTCTAACTCGATCATTTCTGCGGCTTACTTGTTTCTTGACGCTGCAAAGCTGAGCTCATTACGTCGTCATCACTTTGGTCACTTACAGCTTCGTCATAACAACGAGATTTTAACCTCTCCTAATTGGCAGGGAGAGAATTTGCATTTGCCAGTTATCATTGATGGGGAAACGGTTGGGGAGTTGATTTTCTCTGTGTTGCAAGATCAAATCGATCAGTCTTTTATTTCCAAACAGATGGAGCTCGTGTCTGACTTAGTTCATGGTGTTATTGGTCGACACTTAAGTTTAGAGCGAGAGGTCGAGCTGAGAAAGCGGGCTGAGGAATCAGAAAAAGCGACGAAGGAGTTTGTCGCCATGATTAACCATGAGCTGCGAACTCCTCTCAATGGCGTATTGGGTAGTGCGGAGTTATTGAGTCGAACCCAATTAGAAGAAGAGCAGCGTCAATACTTGAGCAATCTGACTCAATCAGGGGACTTATTGAGAGTGATCATTAATGATCTTCTTGATTTCAGTAAGATGAATGCCGGTATGATGGAAATCATACATAAAGTCTTTGCCTGGGAGGAACTTGAAAAAGCCATCATGGGTGTATTTGCAGCTAAGGCTGCGGAAAAACGTATCCATTTCTCTATCGACAAAAAGCTGGGGATCCCGGAATTTTTAGTCGGTGACTTAGAGCGCATTACACAAATTTTGGTTAACTTGGTGGGAAACGCGATTAAGTTTACTCACTTGGGTGGCGTCGTGTTACGGGTGGAATGGCTTAACGGCACGGCTTATTTTGAGGTTGAAGACACTGGTATTGGCATCCCAATAAAAGCACAGCCGTCACTATTTGATCCATTTGTCCAAGTTGATCGCTCAGCGAAACGCAGCTTTGAAGGCTCAGGTTTAGGTCTCGCGATTTGTAAAAATCTCGTAGATTTGATGCAAGGTCAAATTAGCTTTGAGAGTGAAGAGCGCAAAGGCACAACTTTTAAAGTTGCTATTCCTCTTGAGGAAGGGCAAGCACAAGGCACAGCAGAGGGGGAATTGGTCACCATAGAGCGAAGCGATTTAGCAGGACGCTCAATATTAGTGGTTGATGACATCAGAATGAATCAAGTCATTGTTACTCAAATGCTGAAAAAACTCGACATCACACCTGATTTAAAAGCCAACGGCAAAGAAGCATTAGAAGCGGTGAAAAGTAAAGACTACGAACTGATATTCATGGACTGCCGAATGCCAGAAATGGATGGCTATGAGGCGACGATGTATCTGAGAGAGCGTGGCTTTACTCATCCTATTATTGCATTAACCGCTGGCACTACCATCGAAGAGCGTCAAAAGTGTATTGATTCAGGCATGGACGACATTCTCACTAAGCCGTACACCGCAACCGATATTGAACAGATTATGTGTAAGTGGCTTGAGCAGTAGACGCTGCCTTTTAAAAAAGAATTTTTGTTGGCCAACGGCTAAAAGCTAAAGTACATGCAAATAAAGCACACAAAAAACGCACCACGCTGGATAATGTCGATCATTTAACGATGTTTTTTGGGTTATTCTAGCGAGCCTTGGCGATACTGAGAATCTAGTAGCAGCACGATGAGCGGGTAATGAAACAAATTTGACCACAAAGTGCTTGAATAGAAGAACCTGTATCACGCTCCTTCGTCGTTGTGCAGGGTGATGAGATACAGAAATATGCCACTCGCTGTTAAACGAGCGGCATTCTCAGTACTGGAGGCGTTTTAGCTTGTTTTCGTTAGCTGGATTCATAGACCGTTGCCATTTGGCGAAACCTACTATTGCAGCGCTGGTAAAATCTTTGAGAGCTTATCCAACGTTTCTTGATATTCAGAGGCGCAATCGCTATCTGCAACGACGCCGCCGCCAGCCCAAGCGTACAGTTTGTGATTCTCCGCTACGAGAGTACGGATGGTGATGCTGGTATCCATACGACCATGGCGAGAAATGTAGCCAATACTGCCGCAATACGCGCTGCGTCGATGCGGCTCCAATTCTTCAATGATCTGCATTGCGCGAACTTTAGGTGCGCCCGTAATTGAACCGCCCGGGAAGCACGCTCGTAGCAAATCTGCAGGAGAATATTGCTCGTCCAAATTCGCACGAATGGTGCTCACCAAATGATGCACGGCAGGGAAGCTTTCAATATCAAACAGCTTTGGCACGTGAACGCTACCCGGTGATGCAACTCGACCAATGTCATTACGCAGCAAATCGACAATCATTAGGTTTTCTGCCTGATCTTTTTCCGCTGTCTGCAAGTCATGGGCATTAGCGTTATCTTGCCTTGGATCTTCGCTGCGTGGTCGAGTACCTTTGATTGGTTTCGTTTCAATGACGCGATCTTTGAGTTCTAAAAAGCGCTCTGGAGAGATACTCAAAATCGAAGACTCTGGCATACGGATAAAAGCGGAAAATGGCGCTTGGTTGGCGGACTCCAATTTCAGATACGCTTGCCACTCACTGCCTTGATACGGTGCGTTAAAGCGTTGCGCCAAATTGATCTGATAGCAGTCACCGCTCAACAAGTATTCTTGCACCTTGTCAAAGCGAGTAGCGTAGCTCTCTTTCGTCATGTTTGACTGCCAATCACCAGACAGAGCGAAGTCTACGCTTTGCTCTGCTTCTTGCTCGTCTAACCATTGCCAAGCTTGCTCGATATTCTGACCGACTAGGCAGGCTTTTTTAAGCTTGTGGTCAACAACGACGGCCCATTCATACAGACCTACCGCCATATCCGGCGCGTTGAGGTCCTTTTCGGCCAGTTCTGGCATCGTTTCTACGCGTCGACCTAAATCGTAACTGAAGTAACCGAGCGCTCCGCCGACAAAAGGCAAATCCAATTCTTTATTTAACTCAACGTGAGGAAGCCACTGTTCCTGCAACTGATGAAGCAGCGCGAATGGGTCATCTTGAGTTGAATAGGCATTCGATGGTGTTTCAACTTGTGTGCTTTCGGCAGTGGTTTCTAACGTTGCAATTGGGTTGGCAACCAACACATCGAAGCGACTATCGATATGCGTTTCTGATGCAGAACGCAGCAACATCGCCCAAGGCTGGTGTTGAATGCGAGAAAAGAGGTGAAGAGCAAACTCTGGTGCGTATTCCAGCGTTTTAAAATCAATGAATTGATTGTCCATGTTGTTCATTTGTGTAATTTGTGACAAAGAGATCGTTCACTGCATGGCATGTCATGGGCAGCAAGAGTATCATATTCCTCTGTGTAGCCAAACTCCCTCTATTCATAGGGTTTTGAGATGGTTTACAAGTAGGCAACTTCAGCATTTCGTGTGTCGATATCAGCCGTTCGACAATTGTTTATAAAAAACGAAGCTCAAAAGAGCAATAAGCTCAACAAACACGATTGAAGCCAAGCCAATAATGGAAGCATAACTATAACGAGGCATGTAATGACGGTAATACGCAAGCAGGATGTGATCAGCAGTGTCGCTGATGCGCTACAGTATATTTCTTACTACCACCCGCTAGACTTTGTTCAAGCTCTTGAAAAAGCCTATCACCGCGAAGAGAGCCAAGCCGCTAAAGACGCGATTGCTCAGATCTTAATTAACTCCCGAATGTCCGCAGAAGGTCACCGTCCAATTTGTCAGGATACTGGTATTGTGACGTGTTTCGTCAACATCGGTATGGGCGTGCAATGGGATTCGACCGACATGACGGTTCAGCAGATGGTAGATGAAGGTGTTCGACAAGCGTACACGAACCCTGATAACCCGTTGCGTGCGTCAGTACTTATGGACCCTGCTGGTAAACGTATTAATACCAAAGACAACACGCCTGCCGTCGTACATATCAACATGGTACCGGGCGATAAAGTTGAAATTCAGATCGCTGCGAAGGGCGGCGGTAGCGAAAACAAAACTAAGATGGTGATGCTAAACCCATCTGACGATATTGCTGAGTGGGTAGAAAAAACGCTACCAACAATGGGGGCGGGCTGGTGTCCTCCTGGCATGCTTGGCATTGGTATCGGCGGTACGGCTGAAAAAGCAGCGGTATTGGCAAAAGAATCTCTAATGGAACACATCGATATTCAAGAGCTTATTGACCGTGGCCCACAAAACGCAGAAGAAGAGCTTCGTTTGGATATCTTCAATCGCGTGAACAAACTTGGTATCGGTGCGCAAGGTCTTGGCGGTTTGACGACTGTTGTCGACGTTAAAATCAAAACTGCGCCAACGCACGCGGCTTCTAAGCCTGTTTGTTTGATCCCGAACTGTGCGGCGACTCGTCACGTACACTTCACGCTTGATGGTAGCGGCCCAGCAGAGCTAACACCACCTAAACTAGAAGATTGGCCAGATATCACTTGGGAAGCGGGCGAAAATACGCGTCGCGTAAACTTAGACACAATTACTAAAGAAGAAGTACAAGAGTGGAAGACAGGCGAAACGGTTCTTCTATCAGGTAAAATTCTGACTGGTCGTGATGCTGCGCATAAACGTATTCAAGGCATGCTAGATAATGGCGAAGGTCTACCTGAAGGCGTAGATCTCAACGGTAAGTTCATTTACTACGTAGGTCCTGTCGATGCAGTTGGTGATGAAGTCGTTGGTCCTGCTGGCCCAACAACATCAACGCGTATGGATAAATTCACCGATATGATGCTAGAAAAAACAGGCATCATGGGCATGATCGGTAAAGCTGAGCGTGGCCCTGCAACGGTTGAATCTATCAAGAATCACAAAGCGGTTTACCTAATGGCTGTCGGCGGTGCGGCGTACCTTGTAGCGAAAGCGATCAAGAAAGCTCGCGTTGTCGCATTTGAAGATTTAGGTATGGAAGCGATTTACGAATTTGAAGTTGAAGATATGCCAGTAACAGTGGCTGTCGACTCAAATGGTGTTAACGCGCACCAAATCGGTCCAGACACTTGGAAAGTGAAAATTCAAGAGATGGAAGCGTAAGGCAAAGGGCAATCTTGCTGCGTCTCAGTAGAGAGAATGTGACAAGGTGCTGATTTACCTAGCAAACAATTGACAAAAGTGCAGCGAAACCTGCACTTTTTGTCTATATAATTAAGGATATAAACCTTTAGGCATAGCAATCAAACGTTATGCGAACAATAATTAGGAGACGGCATGCCTCGTTTTATTCAGATTCTACAAATTATTCTTGCTGTAGTGATAGGTGGCTTTGTTGGCTATGACTTGATTCTTCACGGTATCAGCATCTTTGATGAAAAGTACGTGACCATCACATGTGTGTTGTGGCTGATTTTAGAAATCGCTCTATTTGTTATCTATAAGTTGATCGAAGACGACTAGGCTTAAAGAAAGCGGGTTCCTGTTTAACATAGTAATCAGCGCATATAGAGTTACTAATGCTGTAGATTAAGTAAGCCTCTGAAGCACTCAGGGGCTTTTCTTTTTTTAATACAGCATTAAGCCGGATGTTTTGTTCATCTTTTATTAAGGTATATAAAGTTAAACTCGTAGAATTCGGGATAGAACAGTATTCATAGATCGAAATTCGAAGTCGCTGACAACGTTGTTTTAAAGTGGAGTAAGATAAAGAAGCGTAATGAAGAGAATAAAGAAAGAAGTTAATGACTTTATCAACAGAGGTATGGACTCTAATGTTCGAATTGCTGTCACCGGACTTTCTCGTGCCGGTAAGACGGCATTCATCACGTCATTAGTGAATCAGCTTCTTCATACTGCAACCCATGACAATTTGCCTCTTTTGACTGCGGCTAGAGATAAGCGCCTTATTGGAGCGAAACGTGAGCCTCAATCGAATATGATGGTGCCACGCTTTGCTTACGATGAGGCGATGAGCCAAATTCATGCTACTCCACCTCAGTGGCCAGTACCGACACGTGATGTGAGTGAGATTCGCTTAGCGCTCAAGTACAAACCAAATAAAACCACGAAAAAGCTGTTGAGTAAAACCGCAATTTTAAATGTTGATATTATCGACTATCCAGGAGAGTGGTTGCTCGACCTGCCTTTATTGGACATGGACTTTGCAACGTGGTCGCAAACTCAGTTTGATGCACTTAAAGGCCAGCGTGGCGATTTAGCCAAAGCTTGGCTTTCTGAACTAGAGAAAGTGGACCTCTATGCAGAAGTGAATGAGAAACTACTTGAGAAAGTTGCACACACATACACCGAGTACCTTCATGCCTGTAAAGACGCTGGCCTTCATTGGGTTCAGCCTGGCCGCTTTGTATTACCTGGTGAGCTAGCAGGCGCGCCGGTGCTACAGTTTTTTCCGTGTCGTGTTGATTCGGAAAGCAAAGCGTCCAAGGGCAGTAACTTAGCGATGTTAGAAGCCCGTTTTCAGGAATACCAACAGAAAGTCGTGAAAGCGTTTTATAAGCATCATTTTGCGACCTTCGATCGCCAGATTGTACTGGTGGATTGTTTGCAGCCTCTCAATGCCGGTGATGAAGCGTTTTACGACATGCGCCAAGCGCTAGAACAGATCATGCATAGCTTCCGCTATGGTCGTAGTAGCTTTTTGCGTCGTTTGTTCTCACCCAAAATCGACAAAGTGTTGTTTGCTGCTACAAAAGCGGATCATATCACGCCCGATCAGCACCCAAATTTGGTGTCTCTGCTCCAACAAATGGTGCATCCAGCATGGCAAACGGCAGCCTACGAGAATATTGAGATGAGCTGCATGAGTATCGCTTCCATCCAAGCAACCACGACGGGGTTTATTTCCTCTGGAGATAAGACCATCCCGGCGTTACAAGGAACAACATTGGGTGGTGAGCCGATGACTATGTTTCCCGGAGAGGTGCCGAAAAAGCTACCAAATGCAGCGTATTGGCAAAACAACGGGTTTGATTTTACGTCGTTTCGTCCGATGCCCTCACCGAATGATGAGCCAGTGAAGCACATACGCTTAGACAAAGCATTGGATTACCTGATTGGAGATAAATTGAAATGAGTGAGTTGAAGCAAAAACAAGTTTTCTCTGAAAAGGTAATGGAAAAAGAGCAGCAATCGAATCAACCGGAATTGACGGCGCAGCAAACATTCGGCGAAAAAGAAACATTTGTACCTGTTGAAGTTAAAGAAGCGCACCAGGAGACCGAACAGGAATTGCAACTCGAGCATGTCATTCGTCCAAAATCGGGCAGAAAATGGCTCGCGACTGGCGCATTTGCAACTTTTGCTGGTCTGGTTGGCTGGCAAGCGGTGGACTCGGTTATAACCGCAATTCAGGCTTCTGATTGGCTGGCCTTAAGCTGGACGGGGTTTATTGCTGCGATCGCTTCGCTTGGTTTAGGAGCTATGGGTAAAGAGCTTTGGAAACTGCGAAAACTACGAAATCATTTTAGTGTTCAAGAAGAAGCAGAAGCACTTGTTAATAGTGAGAGCGTTGGGAAAGGGAAAGCCTTTTGCGAAACCGTAGCAGAACAAAGTGGTGTGATGGCAGAGAATCCGGGCTTTGATCGTTGGCAGAACAGTATTAACCCTGCTCATAGTGACGCTGAAATTCTTGATATGTATGACTCGATGGTGGTGAGCCAACAAGACAAGTTGGCAACGAAAATCGTATCACAGCACGCAACCGAGTGTGCAGCCCTAGTCGCCGTGAGCCCTCTGGCTGCCGCTGATATGTTGCTGGTGGCGTGGCGAAATTTCAAAATGATCGACAACCTCTCCAAGGTATATGGGGTAGAGCTAGGTTATGCCTCTCGCATCAAGTTACTAAGAGCGGTATTTGTAAATATGGCGGCGGCTGGTGCCAGTGAGCTCGCTATTGATGCCAGTATGGATTTGATGTCGATGGATCTTGCTGGCAAAGTTTCTGCTCGTGCGGGGCAGGGACTAGGTGTTGGTATTCTAACGGCACGTTTGGGCTTGAAAGCGATGACCTTATTGCGTCCACTACCCTGGTATCCTGACCGTCAGGTTAAGTTGGGCACCATACGCAAGGCAGTGGCGGCGAAAGTTGCATCAATTACGATGAAACCGTAACGAATATCAACTTTGATGGATAGGATTGCTTGACGCCATTCCAAGCATGATAGAAACTACTGTCAACTTTTCCTGACAGTTGTGAATTGGGATATTTTAAGTGCGTCTTGAAGTCTTATGTGAAGATCGACTCGGCTTGACCCGAGAACTGCTCGATATTTTAGCGTCTAAAAGCATCGACTTGCGTGGTATCGAAATCGATATTAGCGGTATTATCTATTTGAATTGCCCGGATATTGATTTTGATACGTTTAGTGAGCTGATGGCTGAAATCCGCCGTATTCCGGGGGTGAAAGACGTACGTAAAATCCAGTTTATGCCGATGGAGCGCCACAATACGGAGCTGCTCTCGTTAGTTGATAACTTGCCCGATCCGGTTTTTGCCATTGATCTTAAAGGTGCCGTAGACATGGCAAACATGTCTGCACTTTCATTGCTTGGCCTTCACAAGCAAGAAGTGATTGGTACTCAAATCGGTGCTTTGTTACCAAGTGTTCGTTTCTCTCGTTGGTCTGAAGGTGTTAATGGTCGAACGCGGGAAAACCTTGTGATTGATGGCTTGGACTATGTTCTAGAGTTGATGCCCGTTTATATCCGAGACGAAGCGCAAAACTCGACTCTAGCGAGTACTCTAATGACGATTCGCTCTAGTCAGCAAGTTGCCAGAATTGAAGAAGCGCTACCGCTGCATAATCCTCTGGGTTTTGAGCACTTTGTTGGTATATCGAACCGTCATAAAGCACTAATGAACCAAGCTAAGAAGCTGTCTGTGCTTGACCAACCATTGTTGATTGAGGGCGAAACGGGGACCGGTAAAGAAATGCTTGCTAAAGCTTGCCACAGCCGTTCTAGCCGTGCGAGCAAACCATTCCTAGTTTTGAGTTGTGCTTCGATGCCTGACGATGTAGCAGAAACCGAACTTTTTGGTCATGCGCCGGGTTCATTTAATCATGAACAAGGCCACAAAGGCATCTTTGAGCAAGCAAATGGCGGGACGGTATTTCTTGATGAAATCGGTGAAATGAGTTCGCACCTTCAAATCAAGCTGTTACGTTTTCTACAGGATGGTAATTTCCGTCGTGTCGGTGCAGAAGATGAGATGCATGTCGATGTTCGTATCATCGCTTCAACAAAACATAACCTTGCCGAGCTTTCTGAAGCAGGAATGTTCCGTGAAGATTTGTATTATCGTCTCAACGTACTTACGCTCAGCATTCCTCCGTTACGTAAGCGCTCAAACGACGTTGCACCATTGCTTGAGTTGTTTGTGGCGAAACATGCTCAACAGCTTGGGATTGATAAGCCAGAGTTTGATGATGGTCTAGTTGATGCCCTTGCAAATTATCAGTGGCCAGGAAACATGCGCCAGCTGGATAACATGGTTCTTCGAGCGCTCACGGAAATGGATGGTGGTATACTAAACGCGGATCACTTCAATTTACCTCAGCCTCAGTCAGTCGGCGCTGGTAGTGCAACGCTTAACATCGACGGTTCTTTGGATGAGATCATGCGTGATTATGAATCTCAAGTTCTGGAACGTTTGTATCAGTCATTCCCATCAAGCCGTAAGCTTGCTAAGCGCTTAAATGTATCGCATACCTCAATCGCTAATAAACTGCGTGATTACGGTATCCGTAAGAATTAATCGAATTAATCGAATTGAACGAAAAGACGGAATTAATCATTTGTAATGGAAGATAACAGCTCATCTATCGCCGTTCATAAGTTGGACGGTGACTTGCTTCTTCGTACCGCTGAAATCGGTGACGCAGATATGATTGCCGAATATTTTCAAGCGAACCGAGAATACCTGAAACCGTTTGAACCGAAACGTGAAGAGGCTTTTTTCTCAGTGAACGGTTGGTTGCAAAAGCTTATCAAGCTCAATGAGCTGCATCGAATGGGATTGGGGTATTATTGCCTTTTAGTCAGAGCCTCTTCGGGTGAAATGCTAGGTACGATATCCTTTAGTAGTTTGAGTCGTTTCCCTTTTTATTCTTGTAACGTCGGATATTCTCTCGCTGAAAAAGCGCAAGGGCATGGTTATATGCGTCGTGGATTAACCATGGCTTGCGACTACATGTTTAATGTCCAGAAACTGCATCGTATTCAAGCTGGCTACATGCCTCACAATAAACGTAGTGAATCTGTGCTAGAGCATGTAGGGTTCACCCGAGAAGGGTATGCAAAAGATTACCTTTTGATTAATGGTGAGTGGCAAGACCACGTCCTAACGTCGCTTATTAATCCGAATTGGCAGCCAGAAGGACGATAGTATGGAACGATTGGAAAAGCAGTTAGCACTTGTAATCGAGCTCGATAAACTCAAAAGCATTTTGCGCCGAACTCGAGTTAAAAGTGCTGAAGGGCGCCTCGAAAATAGTGGTGAGCATAGTTGGCATGTCGCACTGATGGCAATATTGATGGAAGAGCATGCGAATGCACCTGTTGATATTTGCCGAGTGATGAAAATGTTATTGATACATGACGTAGTAGAGATCGACGCGGGCGATACCTTTGTTTATGATACTGCTGCGTCTCAAGATCAAGCAGAAAAAGAAATCAGAGCCGCAGAGCGCTTGTTTGGTATGTTACCCAGCGATCAGGAGCAAGAGCTATTGGCGCTTTGGCATGAATTTGAAGCCGCGCAGACCGATGATGCTAAGTATGCAAAAGCACTCGATCGGTTAATTCCAATGCTCTTGAACTACCATAATAATGGTCAGAGTTGGAAGGAACATGGTGTCTCACGCGAACAAGCACTTACCATTAATAAACGAATTGAATTTGGCTCTGTTACCTTATGGGACAAAGCGAAAGAGTTGATTGAAGAAGCCACAGAGAAAGGTTGGCTGAAATCGTAATAAAGGAGACTGAATGTCTTATTTGCCTTTGGACGAATACCAAAGAAAATGGATTTTTACGCATCAGTCGATGCCTGTGCCAGAAGAAGATTTGGCTTTTATTAAGCCGATGAGCCAAGCTCGCTCAGCACAATTTTGGAAAGAAAATATCAGTGCTCAAAGCCCTGATATGGATAGACTTAGTTCCCAAGACTGGCCAATGAATGAGGCGAATTGGTCTGAAACTGTGGATTGGATGGCTGCGTGGGAGTCGGATGATCCTGACATGCCAGCGGAAGCTGAGGCACATATCGATTGGCAAGACGATGTAACCGTTTACTTTTGCTACGAGAAGTACAATGTCATCGAAACGAAATGGTCTATTTTTAAAAAGCACTGGAAGAACTTTCTCTTTTATGACGATGGTCCGATACTAATAGGACGTCGCCGTTCGCAAGCACTTTGGTTTGATTCAAAAGGCAATGTGAAACTCGGTGTTCGTCAATAAAGAGTTATAAAACAAAGCCACCTTTCGAGGTGGCTTTGTTTTTCTAAAGGCTGGATAATGGACTCAACACACCGCCAGCCCCGCGCTCGATAACGTGAGTATAGATTTGCGTGGTTTTTACATCAGTATGCCCTAATTGTTCCTGAACAGTTCTAATGTCTGCGCCAGATTCCAATAAATGCGTGGCAAAACTGTGTCTTAGTGTGTGGCAAGTTACAGTTTTCTCAATACTTGCGTCGCTTGCCGCGCGCTTTACCGCTCTTTGTATTGCGCTTTCATTGATATGATGCCTTCTGAGTTCACCAGTGTCTCGATCTGCGCTTAACTTTGTTGATGGAAACAAAAAGTGCCAGTTAAAATCTAGCTCCGCTTTTGGGTATTTACGTCGTAAACCTTCAGAGATGTATCCCCCCGCATAACCAGGCATGTGTCTATCTTTAAAATAGTAATCTCTTGCTAAATTAACCTGAGCTTTAAGCGGCTCATGTAGCTCTTTTGCTAACGTTACGGTACGATTTTTACCTCCTTTTCCTTGCCAAACACGAACTGCGCCATAATCATAATCGATGTCCTGAACTCTTAAGCGCAAACACTCCATGACTCGAAGCCCTGAGCCATAAAGCAGCTGAATATGGAGTTTATACCTCGGGTCGATATGTTGAACGAATCTTCGGATCTCCTCCCTGGTTAACACAACGGGAAGTTTCTTTTCGGTCAAGGATTTCTGAAATCTCATATCAAGTGATAGTGGGGTTTTAAAATAATCACGATATAAAAATGATATTGAGTTCAGCGCCAAAGCTTGCGTTTTTACCGCAACTTTTTCTTCTACCGCTAAGTAACTCAGAAATTGAATGACATCATCTTCTGCTAGTGTTGATGGGTGGGCGAGCTGGTGAAAAGTGATAAAACGTTTTATCCAAAATAGATAACTTTCGATAGTTTTATTCGCATAATGACGAGTAAGCATGTGCTCTTTTACACTAAGTAAAAACTGACTTTTCATGATAAATTAACCTGTTTATTTATACAGCTCCGTTAATGTATCACCACTTTTGAAATTAGCGTGCTGTGCGCCGCCTAATTGCGCGCGCTACCACACATATTCATACTGTTTTTCTATTTGTTTCATATATATAAGTGCTACGATTGATAGCGCTTTTGATAAGAAAGAAGGCGATAGTCTGCCAGAAAAACGGCAAATCGCCGTATAGAAAGCGTTAGTTCCCCAGAGGAAGCAATCAATCCGTAGGGAATTTTTGTTTCTGGTGTAGTACACGCATAACTCGGATGATATCGCCCTCAATCCAGTAAGAGACAATCATCGAAATCTCAGGAATGATGAGTAATCGTCCGCGGATGCCATCTCGTTGCACACCCATTAAAGGTTGTTCAAGCAAGTTTTCTACTTTTGCTTCAATGAGGTTGTCAGTTTTTTCTGCCGCATCAGGATTGAAGTCATAGAGAAACTCGAAGATCTTTTCACGATCATTAAGTGACTCTTCTTCCCATAAAATCATTGCTTACCTCGATTACGGATTCTGGCTTTGCGCTCTTCCATTCGAGACTTAGCCGTTTGGTGCTCAACGAAAACAGATTTTCCTGAGTCAAACTTCTCAAATGCTAGGTTTACTTGTTCAGTTAGCCATGCATCGTGAGATAATGTTTTTCTTTGTTGTTCAGCGAGTTGCTCAGTAAGTTCACGGCAAGCATCACTTAGAGTTCGACCTTGGCTCTCAGCCATTTGTTGAGCTAGGCGTTTTGTTTCTTCATCAACACGAAATTGAATTCTAGTGTCCATGATATATTCCTTTGTTGGTGTGTGTACAAATGTTAGCACTAGGCTTTGAGATGGGCAACTAACAAACAATTTAAGAGTGATTCGGCACGCGTGGCATTTTTACTATGCGTTGGTTTTAGTGATTAAGGTGGTATGCGGGAGCATCGTATTGCGTGCCTCACACCTTAATTGGGCGTTATGTACTTTAAGGAAAATTGTAACCAACTCTAAAGGATTGAGAGTGATAGATCATTTTGAAATTAAGGTAGTTGCATTCGAAGAATGTCGTGTGTTTTACAAGAATGTGCTAGAGCCATTGGGTATTGAACTCAAGTGGTCAGATGAAAATGCTGCTGGCTTTGGGCTTTCGAGCGAGCCAAATGTAAGGTTTCTAATTGAAAAAGGCGTCAGTAATTCTAAGTGCCATATTTCTTTTTCTGCATCAAACAAATTACAAGTTTCTGCGTTTCATCAAGCGGGGTTATCTTTAGGTGGTAAATGCAACGGTAAGCCTGGTTTACGAAAACACTATGCTCCAAACTACTACGCTGCGTTTTTGATTGACCCTGAGGGCAACAATGTGGAGTCAGTAGTGTACCTTTAGCACGTACATAACAAATTGTTCAAGAGTGATTCGGCACGCGTGGCATTTTTACTATGCGTTGGTTTTAGTGGTTAAGGTGGTATGCGGAAGCTTCGGTATTGCGCGCCTCACACCTTAACAAGGCGTTATAAGAATTCAGTTGGTAAGGTAATAATATGTCACACTATATAAAAAAAATAGAAATTCAGAATTACAAATCTTGTAAAGAATTGACAGTAGTTTTGACGCCATACACTCCTTTAGTCGGTTACAACAATGTTGGTAAATCGAACATTCTTAGTGCTCTGGAGTGGCTGGTAAAAGATAAACTGTTAGCTGAAAGTGATTACAATGATGTCAATCTACCTATTATTATTGAAGGTGACGTTGTTGGCGTCACCGAAGATGTACTGCAACGTCTAAATGAGGAGCATCGAGAACCACTTAGACCATATATCGAAAATGGTGTGGTTAGAATAAAAAGAACTCAGCCGGCTAATGCAACCAAAAAAACAGAAATTAATCTCGAAGTTTTCAATTTCGAAAGAGGGCAATATGCTCGAAACCCAAGAGGTATTTGGAATGCTATCAAATCTTTGTTTCCAGAGCCTATTAAGGTTGGAGCTATGGAGAATGCCGCTGAAGATGCGGGAAAGGCAAAAAGTACTTCTACTATTGGGAAGTTATTAAAAGAACTCAGTACCTCATTAGCAGAAAACCATGCTTCTGTTGTTAACAGGCACTTAAATGCAATTAGCCGCAGAATGGGTGCAGACGGAAATCGGCGCTTGGATGAATTGGCGGAAATTGATGATTCAATAAACGAAAAGGTAGAGAGTCTATTTCCTGGTATTAGTTTAAAACTTCACTTTGATGTTCCCGACTTTAATGAAATTTTCAATGCAGGTACAGTGAAGGTGTATGAAAACGATGCTGAAGGAAGAGACGTTACTTCTTATGGTCATGGTGCTCAACGTTCGGTGCAGATGGCACTCATACAACACCTCGCTGAAATCAAGAAGAATGCTGAATCACCAACAACAACGCTGTTGTTGATAGATGAACCAGAATTGTATTTACACCCTTTTGCTATAGAACAAGTCCGTGAAGCTCTACATGTGTTGTCGCAAAATGGATATCAAGTACTTTTTAGCACTCACTCGGCTCAAATGATTACTGCTGAGCGCGCTCAGCATACTTTATTCGTTCGCAAAACTCATGTTCAAGGAACACACATCAGAACACCTTTGAGAGATGCCTTGGAAAGAGCTGTTCCAAATGCAGAAGCACAAGCAGGCCACTTGTTCGCTTTAAGTCAATCAACACAGATCTTATTTGCAAATGAAGTTGTTCTCACCGAGGGAAAGACAGAGCTAAGATTGCTCCCATTCTTGTACAAACAGCTCAAAGGGAAAACTCTCGGTCAAAATAACGCAGCACTCATCGAAACTGGCTCTGTAGATAATATCGGCAAAACGATGAGCATATTGCATGAAATGGATCTTCCTTCGAAAGCTATTGTTGACTTAGATTATGTTTTCAAAGGCGCAATACATAACAACTACATTGAGCAAGATGATGAGGACTTAGTAGTTTTGAGGGATCTGTTGCGAAGCTTACATGATGACAATGTTATTGAGATGCGCGGTGACTTGCCCAATGCAAAACATTGTGCAGTGATGGCTCAAGATGTACGAAGCCATGATGCGATAAATTCTCTTCACAATAAACTGCAAGCGAGGAATATCTGGCTTTGGAAGTTAGGGGCTATTGAAGCTCACCTTGGCTTGAGAGCAAAAAATGAGCATGAATGGGCTAGGTTTAAGGCTAATGCTGAGAATCCTGAAGTTGGTCTAGAGCAGGCTTGTGCTGACTTTATTGGTGTGCACCAGTTGGTTGAGTGGCTCGAATAAATTCTTATAACAAACTGTTTAAGAGTGATTCGCAACGCTTGGCATTTTTGCTATGCGTTGCGTTTAGTGTTTAAGGTGCTACGCGGGAGCTTCGGCATTGCGTTGCTCACACCTTAACAGGGCGTTAAATATATAATTTTTACAATGGAGTAATTAAATGAGTCAGTTGGAAGTTACACAAGAATCTTTAGCGAGGATGCAGGCTTTTGACGCAAAAAGCTTGGCGCGAGAGGAGGATTTAGGAAGAAACTTTGATTTCTCAGCAATCGTAGCCCCAGCGTCTAAGCTAATTCGATTATATAATCAATTGGGTTTGTCGACACTGGAAGACTTTCCTGATGGAATTCTTGTTCAAATAAAGCAAATAGCTGACGCAGACTTTAATCGCTTTCAACAAGCTTTGGATTTTGATCCTACTACTGTAGAGAATCAAAACCCAACTCAGCCCCGAGACCAAATCGTGCAGCAAGTGGTTGCAGCTTATGATCAGACATTTCAAAAACTGTTCCCATTCATTTCGTACGGTACTAGTAAGTCTGTAGACTTCCAAAGAATGGAAAATGAAGCTCGCGCAATGCTTCAAAACGTTAAAGACGAAGCTACAGGAATTACTGGTGAGCTTGCAGCTCAGCAAGAACAAGCTGAAAATGTTTTAGCTGATGTACGTAAAGTTGCTGCTGAACAAGGTGTTTCACAGCAGGCGATATATTTTAAGGATGAATCTGAAGCTCATGAAGAGTCGGCTGAGTATTGGAAAATTAAAACAGTCCAAGCAGCAATAGCACTTGGTTTTTATGCTTTTTGTACGTTGTTTATACATAAGCTTGCATGGTTTAAGCCCGAAGATAACTTACAAGCTTTGCAGTTGATGACAAGTAAGGTTCTAATCTTTGGTGTTATTGCGTACTTGCTTTTCCTAGCGGCTAAAAACTTTTTATCACATAAGCATAATGCAATTGTTAACAAACACAGACAAAATGCATTAATGACATATAAAGCCCTGACTGATGCGGCGGTAACCGAAGAAACTAAAGACATAGTTTTGAATCACGCAGCTTCTTGTATTTTCTCCCCGCAAGACACGGGTTATATAAAAAATGAAAACTCTAGCTCACAAGCAGGTGCAGGGCGTTCAATTATTGAACTGATGCCTAAGACTTCTATGAAGCTTGACGGTTAGGTGTTTATTATACATTTAACAAACTGTTTAAGAGTGATTCGCAACGCGTGGCATTTTTACTATGCGTTGCGTTTGGTGTTTAAGGTGGCATGCGGGAGCTTCGGTATTGCGTTGCTCACACCTTAACAGGGCGTTAACTGTCTTTCCACACATTAACTATTGATTTAGATAAAGTTTAGTGTATATTACGCAATAAGTTTCCCATGGAAACAACGGTATTGCCTTCTATCAATCAGCAATGGTTGATCTTCAGCTGTGAAATTCACACTGACGGGGGTGAGACGTCAAATTTTCATCAACCAAGTGGTAACTTACTTTTACTTGGGTTTATACCGTGGAAAGGCTCGAGCTAACGCTCGGGCTTTTTTGTATGAGGAATATATGAGTTTAGAAAAACATTTAGCAAGTGTGATTAAAGATGAAGCGAAAAAGCTAATCAAGAGATATCATGAATATCACAACCGTTTGCACTTGGAGCATGAGAGAAACAAAAAAAGACTCGGTGACTCAGCGCCCACTAAGATTGTTCATCAACCAGATTACTGGTCTATCGATAAAAAATTTAATCCCTTCTATGTATTAAAAAAGCATAAAAGTATCGCAAGATCCATTGCGAGAAAAATCGAAGATAGAACATACACCCCCAATGCTCCTCATATAAAAATCGTTCCCAAAGCTGATGGTGGGGAACGAAAGGTGTCTATTTTCCAGATTCCTGATGCAGCAGTATCGAAGTTGTTTTTTAATCGATTGTTAGCAAAGAATAAACACAGATTTAGCTCGTTTTCTTATGCTTACAGAAATGACCGAAATGTTCATTTTGCGATTCAAGACATCTCCGTTGACCTACGGAGAAATGAGCGTACTTTTTTAGCTGAATTTGACTTTTCTGACTATTTTGGTTCTATCTCGCACGACTATTTAACTAAACAGTTTGACCAAAATGGCTTTTTCATTAGTCCAGAAGAAAGATTTGTAATCAAGGTTTTCCTGAAAGATAGAACCGTAGGTATACCTCAAGGTACTTCTATTAGTTTATTTTTAGCCAATTTAACATGTTGGAATTTTGACTCTGATCTAGAAAGAGAGGGGGTTAAGTTTTCTCGATATGCCGATGACACGATTGTTTGGACACCCGACTACTCGAAAATATGTAATGCGTTTGGCTTGATAAATCGTTTTTCGAATGATGCAGGAGTAAAAATAAATGCTGCAAAATCGGAGGGTATATCATTGTTGACCAAAGAGGATTTTCCTTCAGAGATATCAGCTAAAAGTAGTTTGGACTTTTTAGGATACACCCTATCAGTTGATAATGTTTCTATCAAAGATAAGTCAGTCCTTAAAATTAAAAAGCAAATTTCTTATATTCTATATAGAAATTTGATTCAGCCATTGAAGCAGTCATCTTTAGCAGGTCAAGAGATTCCAGCAAACGACAAAGACAAAAACTTCCTTAGTGCAATGATGCAAATTCGTCGTTACATGTACGGTGGATTGAGTAAAAAGCAAATTAAGGACTATCTATCAGGTCGTACAAAACGAATTTATTTTAAAGGCGTAATGAGTTTCTATCCGCTTGTAAATGATACTGAACAATTAACCGAGTTAGATGGGTGGTTATTATCTGTTATTCATCGTGCGGTTAAGCATCGAGAGAAATTATTACGCAATAACTGGAATTACAATCGTTCTCACAGTTTTCCATTTAACCAATCGCGAGAACAGCTATTGGAAGAGTGTGCTAAAACTAAGGTTAACGGTAAGTATTTACTAGAAATTCCGAGCTTTTTATTAGTGCATAAAGCACTGAAAAAAGGCTTGTTGGAATCTGGTATTGAGAAAGTTATGAACCCAGACTCTCTGAGTTACGATTACTGATACACGCCAGTTAACAATCTGTTTAAGAGTGATTCGCAACGCTTGGCATTTTTGCTATGCGTTGCGTTCTGTGTTTAAGGTGGTATGCGGGAGCTTCAGTATTGCGTTGCTCACACCTTAACAGGGCGTTAGGCGACATGAGATAAACGATAGAGTAGTGATAGTATCTTGGCGTGAATCTAGCTTCAGTTAATAGAAAAGGAGTGGATTAATGAATGGTAAAGCATTTGATAATTGGCAAAAATCGCGAAAGAAAGGCTGTTTAAATTGGCTTTTCAGAACAACTTTCGTCACAGCCATTTTGTACATAATTTTTAATGTTATTTTCCTATATCCGTCTTCTGATGCGGCAAGCATTACGATTTTCTTATCGGATAATGCTCTTAATTACTCAATTTACACGATCGGGATGTTTTTCGCATTTTGTGCTATTTGGTTATACAACGAATCTTCGTATGAGAAAGAAGTTAAACGTAGAAATGTCGCCTAACAAACTGTTCAAGAGTGATTCGCAACGCGTGGCATTTTTACTATGCGTTGGTTTTAGTGTTTAAGGTGGTATGCGGGAGCATTGGTATTGCGTTGCTCACACCTTAACAGGGCGTTATGTTTACAGGAGGTAACTTGAGAGAGAGTCATCCCGTTTGGGAAGTATATGACTTGCTACGAACAGCAAAGTTGAATGAGAAATACTTTGGATACAGGCTCCAAAAGTATGTACGAATTAACAATTTAATGGAGTTCACTATTGCTGCAACAGCCTCGACATCTGCTATAGCTGGCTTAACTTTGTGGAGTGACGGTTTGGGTGGTGTTTTTTGGCAAGTATTTTTGGTCATTTCGGCGGTTATATCTGTTGCGAAACCAATCTTAGGTATAACCAAAAGAGTGCGTCTATATGAAGAAGTACTTAGCGAATATCGAGTGTTATCATATGAGTTGATGCAGCTAAAAGTGAGTATTAGTACGACTAGGGAATACAATGAAACTCACAAAGGTAAGTTCAATGAAATTATGGAAAAACAAGCGACTCTAGTCAGTAAGTCTCCTGAAAGCACTGAAAAAAAAGCAGTAAAAACAAAATGTATCAATGAAGTTCTCAAAGCATATCCACCTGAAAGCTTCTTTGTTCCAAAAGGTATCTGAGATGTCAAAAAAAGAAAGTAACGACGTAGGTAAAGGCTCTACGAAAGGTAGCGATAAAGACGGTGTTTGGCGAGGTAAAGTCTCGCGTGATGATTCAGGTAAGGGTCTATGGCGGGGTACTCCTAGTGGTAAAGGGCGCAGTCAGGGAAAGGGCTCTGATGACAAGCCTATGATACATGTTGAACCTGATAACCCATGGCCAAGAAAATAAACATAACAAACTGTTTAAGAGTGATTCGGCACGCGTGGCATTTTTACTATGCGTTGGCTTTAGTGGTTAAGGTATTCTGCGGAAGCATTGGTATTGCGTGCCTCACACCTTAACAAGGCGTTATGTGCTTTCGGAGAAAACGATGAATAAGTGTCTAATCATCATATTATCTAGTCTTTCATTTGGTGCTCTTGCTGAAGAAGAGTCCATTGACTGTAATAATGCGATGACCACAATCGAGATAAACCAATGTGATGCTATTGAACTAGAGTCAGCACAAGTTAAATTAGACAAATATCTAAGCACTAGCTTTGAGCATAACTCTCATGACCCAGAACTGATCGCAGCAATTAAGCTTGCGCAACAGGATTGGCAAGCATGTATGTCCTCTCACTGTGATTCGGTTTATACGCAATGGCGTGATGGAACTATTCGTGGAGTTATGGCGATATCGTGCAAAACTAAGTTAACTAAGCAAAGAACGCACGAGCTATGGGAAAACTTTTTAACTTATATGGACAGTACACCACCAGTTTTACCGGAGCCAAGTGTAGAGTAGGTTTCAACCACGCACATAACAAGCTGTTCAAGAGTGATTCGCAACGCGTGGCATTTTTGCTATGCGTTGAATTTAGTGATTAAGGTGGTATGCGGGGGCTTCGGTATTGCGTTGCTCACACCTTAACAGGGCGTTATGTGCTTATGAGGAAATTGACATGGAAGTGATAGAGGCCAACCCTGATTTGGCCCCAATATTAGCGAGTTATGCGAAAGAATGCCTAGAATCGGGTATTCCAAAATATTCGGGTGTGGAGCAAGATCCGACAGCTTATTTGTCAGGTTTGGTCGAATGTTCAAAGGCAATCTCCGAGTTACCAAAGGCATATTTACCTAGCACAACTTACTACTGTGTATCGAAGTCCGAAATTTTAGGTGCAATCCGAGTTCGCAAAGGTACTAATGCCAACGTAGAAAATGTCATTGGTCATATTGGCTACGAAACTAGACCGTCAGCTCGTGGTAAGGGTGTAGCCTCATTTCTGCTTGCTTGGGTGCGAGACCATGTTGTCACTGATTCAGTTATTGTTACTTGCTCAATTGACAATCCCGCATCTCAAAAGGTCATCGAAAACTGTGGTGGTGAATACCTCGGTAACTACACAGATGACAGTGAGGGTACGGTAAGGCGCTACCGTTTAGCACGCACATAACAAAGCATTCAAGAGTGATTCGCAACGCTTGGCAGTTTCGCTTCGCTCAAGTATAGCCAAGCGCCACTCACACCTTAATGCGGCGTTAGCTTTACTCGGAGGTACAATGGAATTACCAACATTTAAGTATCATCCAGATCCTATAAAAACGGGTGCTGTAGAAGTTACAGATGAAAATTGTGAATGTTGTGGTGTTAGTCGTGGCTACAGGGCAACTTCTACTATTTACTCTGAACATGACGTAGAAACTATTTGTCCTTGGTGCATTTCTGATGGCTCGGCGGCGAAGAAATTCGACGGAGAGTTTGCTGACCCACATCCATTGATGAAAGCTGGACTTGATAAGTCTGTGGTAAAAGAAGTTTGTGAAAGAACTCCAAGCTATATTTCATGGCAGCAAGAAGTGTGGTTATCGCACTGTGGCGATGCTTGCGAATTTCATGGAGATGCAGAGAAGTCTGATCTATTACAGGTAAAAGACGCTGAATTAGAGGCTTTACTAAACGATCAGCTAATAGGTAGTAATGAGTGGCACCAAATAGTCACTTACTATGAAAAAGGTGGGAATCCTGCAATCTACAAGTTCAAGTGTAGATCATGTGGCATATTTACTTATTCGCTGGACTTTGCGTAAAGCTAACAAACTGTTTAAGAGTGATTCGCAACGCGTGGCATTTTTACTATGCGTTGGTTTTAGTGTTTAAGGTGGTATGCGGTAGCTTCGGTATTGCGTTGCTCACACCTTAACAGGGCGTTATGTGATGGAGTAAAGATGACAGCATACGTAATAGGTGAAGAATATTTAGAGCTTGTGGAAAAGCAATTTAAAAAGTGGGCTAGGTTCTTAAACAATGCAATCGGTATATTAGCATTTACATTAGCTCTTGCTTGTTTAGGCACTAATGTCCCATGGTTAAATGCCTGCTTTTCGGTTTTGATTGTTGGTTATGTCTGGCATCAAGGGAAAAATAATTTTCCAGAAGAAATCGAAAAGTTAAGAAAAGAAGCAAAAGATAACAAAGAAGTAAAAGGTAACAAACAAGCAAAGCTAGTTGTAAAGGCACTTGTTTCTGAGCACTTAAATTGGAAAACACTGATGACTAAGTATCCGATGTATCTTTTAGGCTACATTTTTCTCCTGACAACGGCTTGTAGTCCAATATTTTACAAGGCATTGGTGCAACTATTTGGTTCAGCAGACTTTTTTGCTCATTTTTTTAAATTAATATAGTGCATAAAATCACATAACAAAGCGTTTAAGGCAGATTCGCAACGCGTGGCATTTTTGTTTTGGTTGAGTTTTGTGTTTACGGTGCCACGGTTTAGGTTGGGGTGGTAGTGTTGCTCACTACTTAACGCGGCGTTATGTTTTTTGGGAGAAAATGATGGAATTCAAGCTAGAAATCTATGCACCTGAAACAGAAGTTGTAGCTATCCGTGATGCACTTAACTCAGTTGGTGCAGGTGTTGTGGGTGACTATGACAGTGTTATTTCTATCGTAAAAATTTCAGGGTTCTGGAGACCAACTGAAGGCTCGGAACCTGTTACTGGCAAGAAGGGTGAAATTAACTTTGGTGAAGAGGTCAGAATTGACGTTAGATGCCAAGAGCCTTTAGTTCAAGCTGCACTTGATGCTATTCGAACAATTCACCCTTACGAAGAACCAGTGATCAACATTTTACCTCTATACAACCATAAGTTTGTCTAGCGACGTCAGCACAAACATAACAAACTGTTCAAGAGGGATTCGCAACGCGTGGCATTTTCACTATGCGTTGGTTTAAGTGATTAAGGTGGTGTGCGGCGGCTTCAGTATTGCGTTGCTCACCCCTTAACAGGGCGTTAGTTTGCAAGAGGAAAAACGCGCCTATATCGCAAGATCTAGTGGTAAAAGCTTAAAGTCGAAATTGTCTTATCGGCATTCAATTTCAGTGTTAACTTGCGTGGTGTAAACTCAAAATTGGTATCGTTTCAACGGTTGATTTGTTCTTTGGTGCGGCGACTTTTGGGTTAACTGAGTTGAACTTTTTTGCTGAGACTCTGCTCGTTGAGTTTGCTGGTATAAAAGCCGATCTACTCGCTGAAGTGACGCTTTCTTTGGTGTGGCAAGTTCCACGTGGTTTCAGTGACTTTGTTGAAAGCTCGAATTGTGAGATTAGCTTTCCAAAAGCGCTTTTTGGTGTTGTGAGTTCGTTTTCTGCGGCGTTGTTTGTTCCAAGTGGTTTCATTGAGTAGCCGCTTTGAGGCTACGCCTGACTTAAATGCATCAAAACACATAAAGCTTATTGTTTGCAAAGTTTAAAATAACGTAAAATCAACGCTTTGGGTTTGCAAACTAACAAACTGCTCAAGAGGGATTCGCAACGCGTGGCATTTTTACTATGCGTTGAATTTAGTGATTAAGGTGGTTTGCGGCGGCTTTTGTATTGCGTTGCTCACCCCTTAGCAGGGCGTTATAACTACTAGTAGGAATTATGATTAAATTCACATTGATAGAAAACTCATTAGACTCCATAGAGCAGGGTTTACAGTTTCTAACTAAAGCAGAAAATGATAAGTGTAATAGTGCATATAAACATGCGTTATTGTGTTTGTTTCAGGGAGCGGAGCTAATACTCAAAGAAGTTTTAGTATTAATCGATCCAATTACAATCTTTGATAAGAACTCACTTTTCAAGCATTGTGCAAGTCCACTTAATCCTACAATGGATGAATTGTATAAATGTAAGTCAATTGATATTCGTGGTATTGGTCAAGAACTACGAAAACACTATCCTGAAGTTTTTTTAAATAGCAATATCAAAATCTTGGATAGGTCTGCAATCGAACGAAATAAAATCCAACATTTTGCAATTGAAGTTTCACCTGAAGACCTAACAAAGAACCTAATTGAGCTTTATTTAAAAGTGATAAAGCCAGCGTTTAAAATCGTACAAGCAGGCTCTTATAGTGTAGAGCAAAATGGGATAACTCTAGACACAATCAATGAACGGATCTTTAGGTTTGAAAATTCGTTTTTAAACGTAAAAATCGGAGATGGTTTTTATATTGGAATGTGCCCGTCCTGCGAAGAACATCATCACTTTATAATTTATGAAGGTGAATCTTACCCAATTTATACATACTGTATATCGTGTGATTATGAGCTCGCAGACATCAATATATTATCCACGGAATACCACATTTGCCCAGAGTGTGGAGCACCTTCATTGGTTTACGACGAAACTAACCAAGCCGGAGTTTGTTTGTGGCGTAAATGCTACTACTGTCAGGAAGGAGGCTTTATTGACATGGAGCCCTGTGATTCTTGCAGTGGTTATTTGATAGAAGATCATTGTGAAAATTGCACTCCGGAGGAATCGTAGTTATAACAAACAGTTTAAGAGGGATTCAGCACGCGTGGCATTTTTGGTCTGCGTTGGTTTTTGTGTTGAAGTGCTATGCAGAGGCTTAGTCATTGCGTGCTTCACCCCTTAACTGGGCGTTATGTTGAGAAGGGAGTTATGAAAACTTTATTGAAACAAAGTAAATTGGTCAGTTTTAAATTAATGTATAGCTTTGTCACTAGAGTATTAATTTGTGGCATGTTTGCTTACTACTTAGTCGAGATATCTAAGGCTCCATTTTTAACACAATTAGGATACATCGCATTTTTTTGTGCTGTATCTTTAGCGGCTGAGTATTTAATATCCAAACCGAAACAGTCGCTAGAAGCTGTGCTTGATGGTAATAGTTTATCTCTTTTAGGTACAAGTATAAATACTGCTGATATTAATGAAATTTTGTATGCGCAAACCAAAAGGTTTGAACATACGGTAAGGTTTCGTTTCAAAAATCAGACCTATCAAGACTTTGAACTAGCTACTCCTGACTTAATTGAAGATCTAAGATTTTACCATTTTCTAGTTGAAAACCAGTTGCCTGTGAAGATGCTAGATAGTCATGAACGCATTGCTTAACATCTCAACATAACAAATTGTTCAAGAGTGATTCGGCACGCGTGGCATTTTTACTATGCGTTGGTTTTAGTGGTTAAGGTGGTATGCAGAAGCTTCGGTATTGCGTGCCTCACACCTTAACAAGGCGTTATGTTTCTTAGTCGCGTGTAGAAAACTATAGTTAATATTCAGATGCTTATTGTGGGAAAAGAGAGTTCATGGATGTGTATTCGTTACTAGCATTTGCGGCTTTTCTAGTGCTCATATCTTCAATGATAGTGCTCCTTGGGAGTAGTATTTCCCTCGGATTGCAGATGAAGAGAATAGACCCGAGTAGATATAAAGCGATCTACTTTTTGTTTGTTCCTTTTTCTAGTGCGCTTCTCTTTAATTACGTAAGAAGTAGCGAAAATATCTCGAAGTATCCTGAAAGTAGCTCTTGGTTGTTTACTGTCATTCGATATTCTATGGTGTCACTCTTCATATCCTTTGTTTTTATGGGATTTTCTGCTTTTTTAGCAGCAGGTAAAAGCTAAGTTTTTAGCCGGTAAAACTGTTCTGCTCATTTACGGTAACGTACTGGCGGGTGGTAATAAACATAACAAATTGTTCAAGAGTGATTCGGCACGCGTGGCATTTTTACTATGCGTTGATTTTAGTGGTTAAGGTGTTATGCGGGAGCTTAGGTATTGCGTGCCTCACACCTTAACAAGGCGTTATGTTTACTTGTATTTCAAAGGTTTAAATGTCTTTGGCTCAAGTTCTTTGTCCCTCTGGCAAGTTGTCCCTAGTAGACTCAGCAACTCAGTATTGTCGGTCTAAGTTCTTGAACTTCTTGGGCCGTAAAACATGCTAATGTTCGTGGGTTGCTTCATTGTCAGGTCGAGCAGGCTAGGTTTCAGTTTTTCTGGCTTAAAGTCGCTTTTAGGTTCTTTCCCAAGCAGCATCCTACCTTGGCAGTTGTCTCGGCAACTCACCCTTGTTTGGCGCTGTTGTGAGAAGAGACTAGGGTAGTTGTTGGATGTTTGTCGTGTTGCCTCATTGGAAGGGAAGTGTTCATACTTGTTTTTGGTTGGTCGCCTTTGGTGGCCAAGCTTGTATCTGCCTTGTAGTTTAGTTCAGAAAATGGTCTTAATCATCAGTTCTTTCTCAAGCAAGTTAGTCACTAGTGGTAAAACATAACAAACAATTTAAGAGGGATTCACAACGCTTGGCACTTTTGCTTCTACTTCAAATTTAGTGTTTATGGCACAATGCTTTAGGTTGGGTGGAGGCGTTGTTCACCCCTTAATTGGGCGTTAGTACGGGTTTGACATCAAAGGTCATAAGTTTTGGTGTTTATCTGTTTTGGCGCTCGCCTTTACACCTTTCAGTTTGTACCTTTCACGTTCTTTCCGGTGGCACTATATGCGGAGTGTTCGCTTTGACTTCATCGTTTACGGTCTCTAACTCTTAATCTATTTCTTTATTGCTTCTTCTTTTTCGTGGTTTTTACTAAGTCAAAATTGCCTTTCTTTGGTGTTGCTGTCGAAGTGCGAGGAACGAATCCTTTTTTAATTTGAACTCAGTAAAAGTAGGTGAGTTCAGTACGTTTTTCTTCTAGCCAACTCTCGTCTCTCTATCGATTTTAAGTTTTGTAGCTGCCCGTCTCACTTCAGTGTTCAAAGCCTTTCATATCATGCCAGTTTTCAATATCTTGGAGCGCATAAATAGAAGTAGCGCATGTACTAACAAATTGCTTAAGAGTGATTCGTAACGCGTGGCGTTTTTACTATGCGGCGGCTTATGGTGATTAAGGCGCTGTGCGGTAGCTTTTGTATTGCGTTACTCACACCTTAGCAAGGCGTTATGCGTAATTGATGGAGTACCGAGAATTAGATGGAAGTAGTAGAAGCGGAGAAATCGGATTTAGATTCATTCTTTGTGTATCTAGAAAATCAGCTGTCTGAAAATGGCAATGGAGAAGTTCCTCTTTTCCAGCCAATGTCCAGAGAGCAAAGTGAAATTCCTGAAACAACAAAAGATAAGTTTATCCAAGGCTTTTCTCATCAGTTTGGCGACTTAGGTTGGAGAAAACTTTGGGTTGTAAAAGACACCTCTGGAAATATCAAAGGTCATGTTGATCTTCGCCACCACAGTGATGGAAGCCGTTCTCACAGGGTTCTATTAGGTATGGGCGTAGATGTTTCTTGCCGGAAGCAAGGTCTTGGTCAAAGACTCATTGATGCTGTTATAAATTTCTGCCAAGAAAAAGCTGAAATTGACTGGCTTGATCTTTGTGTATTATCAGAGAATTTCCCAGCAAAGAACCTCTACCTAAAGGCAGGGTTCAATGTTGTTGGAGAGTTCAAAGATCAATATAGAATCGACGGTTTGTCAGTCTCGGAAACAGCAATGACAAAGTACGTCAAAAATTACGCATAACAAACTGTTCAAGAGTGATTCGCAACGCGTGGCATTTTCACTATGCGTTGCGTTTGGTGTTTAAGGTGGTATGCGGGAGCTTCGGTATTGCGTTGCTCACACCTTAACAGGGCGTTATGTGCTTGGAGATAAAATGATAAAACAGCCTCCTTACAAAGTTGAGTTTGGGCAATCAGGAGATGTGCCTCCGGCGCACGTTGTTGCCATAGATAAGACCTCAATAAAGTTAAGCAAGAACAACCGAGATGGTGATACAGATGGTCGTATTGATGAACTTCATCTCAGTAGTGGGCTTGAATCAGAAGAAACTAAACAGATAATGCTTGGGCTCAATAAGCAGGGTTTTGTGTTTGCTTACGATGATAAAGCTTATATTTCACCTAGCCATTTTATGAAGCAACTTTTATTGAGCGGCGACCTAAGAACATCATTCATAGAAATCAGTTGGTCAAGCACAAAGCAATGGTGTCTTACAGAGTATGAATTTGAGCAACGCACATAACAAACTGTTCAAGAGGGATTCGCAACGCGTGGCATTTTTACTATGCGTTGGTTTAAGTGATTAAGGTGGTGTGCGGTGACTTCGGTATTGCGTTGCTCACCCCTTAACAGGGCGTTAGCTTAACATTTAAGTTCATGAACAAGGTAGTCAGGCAATTATGCTATTTATAAATTGCAATGTTGTGTGAAACTAAACAAAAAAGTAGTAAGCATATTTGTGCTCAAGTTCCAATAAGTGTATCAAGCATTATCAAAATCTATATTGGAGGCTTTATGAGAGTGCACAAATCAAAAATTGCCGCAGATCCAGTTAAGTACTACACGCATTTGATTGGTATGGAAAAGTACGAAGCTCGTATGAGACAGGAGCCTAATGCAATTACAATTATTACAGGAATTGTACTTTATAGAGAGTTACCTAAGAACAAACAGTCCGAAGTTTTGAAGCTAATATTGGCTTTGAACGATGGCCAGTTGAAAGCTTCACTATATGGTTTAGTTTCTCAAGTGGTTGCAAATCCATACTGGTTCTCATGGTCACTTTCTGATCGGGAGCTCAGAGAATTTTTTGATACCAATAAGGATGTGACTAATATATTGAAAGGTCTTGGCATAGACTTCTCGCTCCCTCTCACAGCAGCAGGTATATCAGCATTTTTGCTTTCATCAGCGCAACAAGGGGTAAAAAGTGCTTCCAAAGAGGTTGCGACTCAGTTGAAAAAGCAAGTTACAAGCTCACCAGTTGCGCAGATTGCAAATAGACTGGGAGTGACCAAACAAGTTGCAGGCAAAGCATCGGCAATCTTGGTCGTAATGGTCAGTGTAATTGCTTATCAAACACACTTAAATGCAAAAGATGCGCGGAAGGAGCTTCTTCGCAGAGGTCTACTTCAACCGGAAGATTTGTAATGCTAGTTTTAATACTAATAGTGATATTGTCATTGGCAACAATTCATTTCTCGCATGTGCTATTGATGCAGTATATGTTCTCTGAAGAAAAGTTATCGCCGAGTACTACTTTTCTTCGTCCATTATCTTTGTGTGTTATGGCTGCATGTGCCCAGTACTATATTCTTTCAATGATAACAGGCTACAATTTACCCGAGGTTGCGGGATTGGCTCTCGTGGCTACGAATGCATTCTTCTTCGTTGGTTTTTATTTTGCGTACAAAGCAAGAGTAAAAAGCCTAGAAAGTAAAAAGCACTCCTGAGTCTATATTAAGCTAACAAAGCATTTAAGAGTGATTCCCAACGCATGGCATTTTTCATTCCATCGTTGGGTTTTGTGTTTACGGTGGTAAGGTTTAGTTTCGTGGTAGCGTTGCTCACACCTTAATGCGGCGTTAGCATTCAAAGGGGAAACTCATGAAAAACTGGTTTGTTGGCGGTGGTGCGATAGCAATTGTATTTTCAATATTGGGCGGGTTAGCTGACGTTGGGAAAGCAACTCGTAATATAGATAGAATCTCAACGATATCAGATAGCACAAGGGTAATGGGTGCAGTGAATGACACTGGGGAAGTTAACTCTATTACTAACAAAACTCAAAATGTTATCGAGCCAATAAAGAAAACAGCAGACGCATACTCTATGGCTGACAATCTTGGTAAATTAGAAAGTTGAAATTCGTGTACTAAAGATAGCAATCAGCAATCTATAAACAAAGAATGCTAACAAATTGTTCAAGAGGGATTCAGCACGCGTGGCATTTTTACTATGCGTTGGTTTAAGTGATTAAGGTGGTATGCGGTAGCATCGGTGTTGCGTGCTTCACCCCTTAACAAGGCGTTAGTACGGGCTTGACATCAAAGGTCATAAGTTTTGATGTTTATCTGTTTTGGCGCTCGTCTTTACACCTTTCAGTTTGTATCTTTCACGTTCTTTCCGGTGGCACTATATGCGGAGTGTTTGCTTTGATTTCACCGTTTACGGTTTCTAACTCTTAGCCTATTTCTTTGGCGAGTCTTCATTTTCGTGGTGGCTTTTGAGAGAACCTTGATTACTTTTGGTGTGTCTGTTGAAGTACGAGGAAAGAGTCCTTTTCTAATTTGAAGCTGGTAAAAACAGGGAAGTTCAGTGCGTTTTTCTTCTAGCCAACTTTCGTCTCTCAATGGAGATAAAGTTTTGTAGCTGCCCGTCTCACTTCAGTGTTCAAAGCCTTTCATATTATGCCAGTTTTCAATATCTTGGAGCGCATAAATAGAAGTGGTGCATGTACTAACAAATTGCTTAAGAGTGATTCGTAACGCGTGGCATTTTTACTTTGCGGTGGCTTATGGTGTTTAAGGCGCTGTGCGGTAGCTTTTGTATTGCGTTACTCACACCTTAGCAAGGCGTTATGTGCTTGGAGATAAAATGATAAAACAGCCTCCTTACAAAGTTGAGTTTGGGCAATCAGGAGATGTGCCTCCGGCGCACGTTGTTGCCATAGATAAGACCTCAATAAAGTTAAGCAAGAACAACCGAGATGGTGATACAGATGGTCGTATTGATGAACTTCATCTCAGTAGTGGGCTTGAATCAGAAGAAACTAAACAGATAATGCTTGGGCTCAATAAGCAGGGTTTTGTGTTTGCTTACGATGATAAAGCTTATATTTCACCTAGCCATTTTATGAAGCAACTTTTATTGAGCGGCGACCTAAGAACATCATTCATAGAAATCAGTTGGTCAAGCACAAAGCAATGGTGTCTTACAGAGTATGAATTTGAGCAACGCACATAACAAACTGTTCAAGAGGGATTCGCAACGCGTGGCATTTTTGTTTTGGTTGAGTTTTGTGTTTACGGTGCCACGGTTTAGGTTGGGGTGGTAGTGTTGCTCACTACTTAACGCGGCGTTATGTGGAAAGCCTAGCCAATCGGATGTGGCTAGGCTGCAAGCTATTTATTTGAAAATCTCGTTAGCCATTTTCAGTAGCACGTGGCTGATGAAAATAAACATCACCGTATAGATGTTGAGGTCTGGGGTTGCCTCTAAAAAAGGCACATTAGTCGAAATAATTCGGCTAAAGACCAGTAGTCCTGTAAATAGAGAAAATGAGCCTAGAATCTTGTTGATACACATGGTAGCAATTCGAGTTTGTTGATGCTGAAACCTATCGTACAAAACGTTTAGTACGAACATCAGGACTGCAAGAGCCATCAGAGCATAAACTTTCGTTGTTTCAAACGGTTTTAGCAGATAGTCAGTCCAATCAGGGACGGAAGAGCTTAGAGTCATATCGTTACTAATAATATAGTAAGAGCATAAATCTGCCATTGTTACAAAGACTGCGATAAATACCATTTGGCTAATACATAGTCGAGAATGCGAAGGTAGTTTAGTTTTGAAAACGGTGTTGGTTAGAATGCTTTTTAGTAAACTTGTCATTATTACTTCTTGGGTTTTTTGTTAATTAAGAAACACGAACCAAAAGGTTAAAATGGATCGTGACTTCACTTGAAGCTAACTCTAGATGAGGGCTTTTCTCAAAAAAATCAAGTGCTTACTGTGATTTTTCACATAACAAACTGTTTAAGAGTGATTCGCAACGCGTGGCATTTTCACTATGCGTTGGTTTTAGTGATTAAGGTGGGGTGCGGAAGCTTCGGCATTGCGTTGCTCACACCTTAACAGGGCGTTATGTTTCACTTTGATTTAGAAGAAATAAAAGGTTTCTTGGCGCTTATTTCTTTGGTCTCTTTGGCCATTCGTTCGAGTTGCCTCAGCAATTCAATATTGTCTGCCCAAGTTCATGAATCCCTCAAACATAATCACGCTTCAAAGTTCGTGGGTTGCTTCAATTTGAAATTGCGTCTGCGTGCTGAAATTAGTCTGGCTTAAAGTCGCTTCGGTTATATTTCCCAATTAGCAAATCGGCAGCGGGGCTTTCGGCCATTCGAGTTTTGTCTTTTGCTGTTTTGAAAGGGATGCTATCGCTCGCTGAAAACCATCAAAGTTGCCTCAATCCAATTCTTGGGAATGACACGCTTTGTGTTTATCGCTTTTGTCGGTTTATTCCACAAAGTCGTGTGACGCAAGTTAAACAATTCTTTATGCAATTCAGTTCTTTGCCATGTGAGTTAGTCAGTTGTGGTAAAACATAACAAAGTGTTTAAGAGGGATTCGTCAACGCGTGGCATTTTCACTTCAAATCGGTTTAAGTGATTAATGCGGTCATATCCGCTTTGGCGGTAGCGTTGTCTCACCCCTTAACACGGCGTTAGTCGCCAGAAAAAGCTAGCAATCAAAATCATGTTTCTGAGCTCAAAATTTGGCAGCTGTTTGTTTGATAC